>JAVEDA010000333.1 GCA_030841195.1 Actinomycetota bacterium
CGCTGGACAGCAGCGGCAGCGCTCCGGGGTCATGTCCGGTGTCGACCAGGAGCGCGTCGACCAGCCCGGGTTCGAGCCGAAGGCCTGCCACCACCGCCGGCCCCTCGATGACGCGACGCATGTCGGCCTCGGCCAGCGGGCCGAGCGTGACGACGACATCGGTGAACCACGACTCGAGCTGCGGCGCGTGGGCGAGGGCGCCGAAGTAGTCGGACCGGACCGCGACCACGACCCGGACGTCGTCCCTGCACAGCATGGCGATCCGCTCGAGCCAGGGCGCCCCGCTGCCCTGGTCGGACATGACGAGCGCCAGCTCGGCCTGGTCCACGACTAGCAGCCGTGGGGCACGCAACGTTCCGGTCTCGGCCGGGTCACGTCGCCACGATCGCGAGGAGACCGCTTCGGCGGCGTTGACCACGTCGATGCGCCAGTCGGCGCTGCCCGGGAGCGCCCCGGCGCGTACGGCTGGGATGAGCCCGGCCCGCAGCGCGGAGGACTTCCCGGCGCCGGAAGGAGCAACGAGCACAGTCAGCGGCTGCTCGGCCAGGCGAGCCAGCAGTTGCGCGACGACGCGCTCGCGTCCGAAGAACAAGGCACTGTCCGCCTCACCGAACGGCACCAGTCCCTGATACGGGCAGCGCCCGGGTACGACGGCAGCGTCGCGCCCGAGGACGTGTGTCAGGTCGACCAGGCTCGACACGAGCTCGTCGCGACCGTGCTGCCAGCCGGTCCGGCGCGGGGACTGGTCTCGCACCGCGTTGGCGACCCGCTCCGCGGAGCGGGTGAGGGCCCACTCGGTCGCCTGCTCGGCCACGTAGGCCGGCAGCAGTGGCCCGACCCGCGCGGCGAACGCGGTGACATCCGCTTCGTCCAGGTGAGGGTGCAGCCGGCGGGTCAGGGCGGCGACCTCGGACACGCCCAGCGGTGCGAGCTCGCGAACCCGCGCGGCTCCTGCGGCGACTACGCCCTCGACGGCAACCCGCAGCGGAAGAGCCGCGGTGTCCCGCCCGAGAGCAGCGACGACGACGCGACCGGCGCGTGGCTCGATCAGGTCCCGCAGGTCCGGCGCGGCCGCGCCGGGAAGCTCGTCGAGGTCGTCGACGAGGACCACCAGTCGCACGCCGCGTGGGTCGCCTGACCTGTCGGGCTCGCTCTCGGCGCGCAGGGCCGACAGCGCGCGTATTCCGGTGCCCCGCGCGAGCCGCGGCGCCGGGTCGTGCGTCGCGAGCAGTGCTGCGAGCTCGTCGAGCAGACGTGTCTTCCCCACGCCGCGCACGCCCGTCACGACCATGGTCGGTGGTGCCGGTGTGGCAGCGCGGATACCGGCGAGCAGCCACGCGAGGTCCTCGTCGCGACCGGTCAGCGGGATCCGGCTGGGAGGCGCTGGCGGCTCGCCAGATGCGACTGATGCGGCGATAGTGCTGCGTTCTCTCGGCAGGAGCAGGGCCGGGTCCTGCCGCAACACGGCTGCTTCCAGCTGCCGGAGCGGCTGGCCGGGTTCGACCCCCAGCTCGTCACGGAGCATCCGGCGGGCGCGCTGGTACGCGTCGAGGGCCGCGTCGGTTCGTCCCGCTCGGTACTGGGCGAGCAGGAGCTGCTCCCAGAGCCGTTCCCGCAGTGGGTGCTGACCGACGAACCCCTCCAGTTCCGCTGCGACTGCGGTTGCTCGTCCGCTGTCGAGGTCGGCGTCGAATCGCAGCTCGAGTGCCATCAGACGCAGCGCGTCCAGCCGGGCTGCCTCCGCCCGTGCGAGGTCGACGTCCTCGAAGCCGACGTACGCCGGACCACGCCACAAGCCCAGCGCGTCGACCAGCCGGGCCGACCGGGTAGCCGGCTCCCGCACGGTCTCGGCTTCCTGGACCAGCTTCAGGAAGTGATGCGCGTCCACCTGACCGGAGTCGACCGCGAGGCGATACCCATTGCCCTCCCGTGCGACGGCGGTAGTGCCGAGCAGTTTGCGCAGCCCGGACACGTGAACCTGCAACGTGTTCACCGCCGTCGCTGGCCGGTCCGAAGGCCAGACCGCCTCCACCAGCGCGTCACGGTCTGTCGCGTAGGGGTAACCCGCGGTCAACACCGCGAGCACTGCACCTGCGCGGCCGGAGACTGGCACCGGGCCAGCGCCGTTCATGACGACGAGCGGCCCGAGCACACCGACAGCCGTCACGAGACCCCCTCCGTCCCAGGCAACCGCGCCCAGCATGCGACCTGCCGTTCGGACGGCGCAGCAAAACCAGGTGGGAACCTCCGAACCCGCCACTTCAGCGAGCCTTCAGCGCCTCGGAGCGCACTGGGGCAACCAGCGTCAGCAGCCCACCCAGGAGGAGCCATGCAGGTACCAGCGTTTGCCTTGGTCTCGCGACACGGCCTACGGCCCGCTCGCGTCGAACGCATGCCGCGACACCCACACCGCGCCACCGGTTCCCCACGGGCCGGGCGCGGCGGTCCGCTGGCAGTGCTGACCTGTGCCGCCCTGCTCGCCGCCGGGACCTTGGCCGGCGCCACCCCCGGCAGCGCGGCCTGGACCGGGACCAACGGGCGCATCGCCTATGACCACGTCCCCTCCGACGGCAACACCCGGATCTGGACGTCCAACCCGGACGGCACCGACCCGGGACCGATCCTCTTCGACGAGACCGCCTTCGACGCGGGCAGCCTCCTCGGCGTGAACAGCCCCGAATGGGCCCCCGACGGCCGACATCTGGTCACCAGCCTGTTTCTCAACTGCGACTATGGCGCCAACTGCAGCAACGAGATCGG
>JAVEDA010000353.1 GCA_030841195.1 Actinomycetota bacterium
CAACGAGCTGCCCGACCTCGCCGAGCGCATCCAGGTCTCGCTGCTCAACGTGCTGGAGGAGCGCGACATCCAGGTCCGCGGCTACGCACTGCGGCTCCCGCTTGACGTGCTGCTCGTCGCGAGCGCCAACCCCGAGGACTACACCAACCGCGGTCGCATCATCACTCCGCTCAAGGACCGGTTCGGCGCCGAGATCCGCACCCACTACCCGGACCTGCTCGAGGACGAGATCGCCGTGATCCGGCAGGAGGCCGACCTGGCGGCGATCGTGCCGGACTTCCTGCTCGAGCTGGTCGCACGGTTCACCCGCAACGTGCGCGAGTCGCCGGCCGTCGACGCCCGGTCCGGCGTCTCGGCCCGGTTCGGCGTCGCGGCCGCCGAGACCGCGGCCGCCTCCGCGTTGCGGCGCTCGGCACTCACCGGTGAGCACCCGGCTGTCGCCCGCGTCTGCGACCTGCCGGCCGTGGTGCCCAGCCTGCTCGGCAAGGTCGAGTTCGAGGTCGACGAGGAGGGCCGCGAGCTCGAGGTGCTCGCGCACCTGCTGCGCAAGGCGACGGCGGAGACGTTCCGGCACCACCTCGGGGCCTCCGACCTCAAGGGTCTGATCGAGCTCTTCGACGAGGGACTCTCGGTCGCGAGCGGCGACCTGGTGCCCGGCCGGCAGCTGCTCGAGCAGGTGGGCCCGTTCCCCGGCCTGGCGCGGGTGCTCGACCTGCTGGGCGTCGACGAGGGCGCCGAGACCCCGGAGCTTGCCGCCGCGGGACTGGAGTTCGCCCTCGAGGGGCTGTTCCTCAACCGGCGGATCTCCAAGGACGACGGCCCGACCGGCGGCATCGTGTACGGGTCCCCCGGATGAGGGCTGCCTAGTGCCGCGCCCCGCGCCCGCGCACCCCAGTTCGCGAATCATGAGACGGCGCACCGTCGCGGACCCAGTGCGGCGCCTCATGATCGCCGGGCAGCGGCGAGGCGGTTACTGATGCCGCGCGGCTACCGGTACGGGAGCTGGCACGAAGGACCGGACCCCCTCGCCCCGCCCTACGACGTACGCCGGGCGCTGGACCGGATCGGTGACGACGTGCTGGGGGGCGCCACCCCGCGGGACGCGCTGCGCCGACTCCTGCGGCGCGGCACCGGGGACGGCCCGCGCGGCCTGGACGAGATGCTCCGCAAGATCCGCGAGCAGCGCCGCGAGCTGCGCGACAAGGGCCGGCTCGGCGGCACCCTCGACGAGGTGCGCCGGCTGGTCGACACCGCGATCGGCCAGGAGCGCGCGGCTCTCTTCCCCGACCCCTCGGACGACGCGCGGTTCCGCGAGGCGACCCTCGACGCGCTGCCGAACGACACCGCGCGCGCGGTCCGCGAGCTCGACACCTACGAGTGGCAGTCGCCCGAGGCGGCGCAGACCTTCGAGCAGGTGAAGGACCTGCTGCGTCGCGAGGTGCTCGACACCCAGTTCCGTGGCATGAAGGAGGCGTTGGAAAACCCGGACCCCGCAGCAATGCAGCGGATCAAGGACATGATGGCCGACCTCAACGCCATGCTCGCTGCGGATGAGAGGGGCGAACACACCCAGGAGGACTTCGACGCGTTCATGTCGAAGCACGGCGACATGTTCCCGGACAACCCGGCGAACCTCGAGGAGCTGGTCGACTCGCTGGCCCGCCGGGCGGCTGCCGCCGAGCGGATGATGCGGTCGATGTCGGCCCAGCAGCGCCAGGAGCTGGCCGACCTGATGGCCGGCGCGCTGGAGGACATGGACCTCGCCCGGGAGATGGCGCAGCTCAACGCTGCCCTGCAGGCACGCCGGCCCGACCTCGACCGGCGCAGCCGCGAACGGATGACCGGCGACCAGCCGATGGGGGCCGGCGAGGGCACCAGTGCGCTGGAGGACCTGGCCGACCTGGACGAGCTGGAGTCGACCCTCGGCCAGGACTATGCAGGCGCGAGCCTCGAGGACGTCGATGAGGAGGCGGTCCGGCGCGCGCTCGGCCGGCGAGCAGCCGACGACCTGCGCGAGCTGCGCCGGATGGAGCGCGAGCTCGAGGAGCAGGGCTACCTCAATCGCAGCGGCGACCGCCTCGACCTGACCGCCAAGGCAGTCCGCCGGCTCGGCCAGACGGCGCTCCGGCACGTGTTCGCCGACCTGCGCTCCGCGGGCCGCGGCGGGCACGACGTACCGGACGCGGGGCAGGCGGGCGAGCTCACCGGAGCGAGCCGCCCGTGGCAGTTCGGCGACGAGCAGCCGCTGGACGTCGTACGCACCCTCACCAACGCGGTGCGGGCCGGCCGGGTCAGGCGACCGGACGACGGGACCGGGCGCGGCATCGCCCTGTCGACCGAGGACTTCGAGGTCGCCGAGACCGACCGGCGTACGTCGGCAGCGGTCTGCCTGTTGGTGGACCTGTCCTACTCGATGGTGCTGCGTGACACCTGGGGCGCCGCCAAGGCCACTGCGCTGGCGCTGCACGCGCTGGTGAGCGGGCAGTTCCCGCAGGACGCGCTGACCATCATCGGCTTCTCGTCCTACGCCCGGCCGTTGGAGGTCACCGAGCTGGCCGGGTTGGACGCCGACTACGTGCAGGGCACCAACCTCCAGCACGCACTGATCCTCGCCGGCCGGTTCCTCGACAAGCACCCCGCGGCCGAGCCCGTCGTGCTGGTCGTCACCGACGGCGAGCCGACCGCGCACCTGCTGCCGGGCGGCCGGCCCTACTTCGCCTGGCCGCCCGAGCCCGAGACGCTGGAGGCCACCGTGGTCGAGGTCGACCGGATGACCCGTCGCGGCGCCACCCTCAACGTCTTCCAGCTCGACGACGACCCGAGGCTCACGGCGTTCATGCAGGACCTGGCCCGCCGCAACGGCGGCCGGGTGCTGCTCCCCGACCCGCGTCGTCTCGGCCAGTACGTCGTGAGCGACTACCTGTCGCGGCGCGCCGGCCGCCGCAGTCGCCGAGCCGGCTGACGGGCCGCGCCCTAGCCTGGCGGGCGTGCGACCGCCGCCTCGACTGTTCGGGATCCCGGCCCGCGAGGCTCCCGTCGTCGCGGTGCTGCGGCGCGGGCCCAGCGCATGGGCCCAGGTGGGGCGCTGGGACGTGGGCTCCACACCGTCGTACCAGCCCGGGTCCTGGCTGCGCGGCACGTTGTACCCGCAGCGGTGCGACCTCTCGCCGGACGGCAGGTACCTGAGCTACTTCACGCTGCGACCGCATGCGGACTGGGCGCCAGGACCCACGTACCTCGCCGTCTCCCGGCTGCCGTGGCTGACGGCGCTGGTCGCCTGGGGAACGGGCGGGACCTGGACCCGGGGCCTGCAGTTCGTCGAGCCGGGGACCGGCCTGGACCTCGACCCTCCGGACGTGGGCTCCCTCGGCCCGCTGGCCACGACCTACGGGCTCGCCTACTCGCAGGCGGCCAGCTTCGCCGTGGAGCGGCGCACCGGCTGGACCGAGACCCCGGACACGCCGCCCCGGCAGGAGCACGACGGCTACGACGAGCGACGAGCCGAGAGCATCGTGATGCAGCGCACCAGCTCCCGGGACGGCTCGGTCCTCACGGTCCGCGGCGGCCAGGCCGCGTTCCGCGGCCTGCCGGGCTGGTTCGAGCCGCCGCTGTACGCGCTGGGCGACGAGGTTCTGGTGGATGCCCAGTGGGCCGACTGGACCGTCGACGGGCGACTGCTGGTCGCCACGACGGCCGGCGAGCTGCAGGTCCGCGAGGGCGCCGAGGTGGTGTGGCGGGAGGACCTGGCGGGGCTGGAGCCGGATCCCCGGCCGCCGCCCGCAGAGGCTGCCCGCTGGTGAGGCGCACGGTCGCCTCAAGCCGCCGACGGTCGCGTCCGATACACTGGACACCAGCAGCCCACCAAGAGGCTGCCCGGAGCGCGCTTCACGAAGCGCCCGGTCCCCCGCCCGCAGGGCGTCCGTCACCTTCCGCGAGATCTCGCGTGCATGGTCGGACGGTCCCACGGGTAGGCACAGCACCAGCCGTCGACGCGGACCCGTGTACCTGCGGGTCGCCGAGGGCGCAGCACGAGAGGAGACCTTCATGGTCGAGGACGACTACGGTCCCTGGGACGACTAGGAACCACCAGCAACGTTCGCCCCGCCCGGCTCAGCCGCGGCGGGGCGTTCGGCGTCTCAGGGCAGCGGCAGCGTCGCCGGCAGGGTCGGCAACGCCGTCGGCAGGCTCGGCAGGTTGGGCAGGCTGCCGCCGGTCAGGGTGGGCAACGCGAGCGGCAGCGGGTCGGACGGCTCCGGGTCGGACGGCTCAGGGGACGACGGCTCAGGGGACGAGGTCGGCGACGGGGACTCAGTCGCGCGCGATGCCGAGCCGCTGACGGTCGGGGTTGGGGTCGCACCCGTCGACGCGCTGGCGGCTCGCTGCGCCGATCGGGACGCCGCGGTCGGCCCGTCGCGCCCGGCCGAGGCCCGGGACTCCGCCTCCCGGCTCGATCCGCCCGCGGCCGGCTCGGCGGTCCCGGCCGGCTGGACCATCAGGACATCGGGCGGCGCGCCGGCGGTGCTCCCGCCGCTCGCGTCGGTAGTCCTCGCCGGCCCGTCGGGGCGCAGCCGGTCGGCCAGCGGTGACGCGCCGAACGCAGCCGCGGCGACGGCTCCGCCGACCACGACAGGGGCGGCGAGCCGGGTCGCCCGGTGCGAGCGCCGATGGCGTGGACGGCGTCGGGCCTTGCTCATGCTGGTGCCTCCTGGGGACGTCGGACGGCGGCAGCGATCATGGCAATCTAGGGGATTCGTCCCGATTTGGACGAATTCAGCGGGACGGCGCCGTCCGCGAGGGGCTGGTCGCCGCCTGGGTGGGATGCGCCGGGTGCGAGGGGTGCGCGGGGCGACTGGTTCTCGCAGCCGCAGTGCTGGCCGGCTCGGGCGGCGCGCTGCTGGGCGGCCGGGTCCCGTAGCCCGCGTCGACCCGGACGGGGGTGGTAGCGGCGGCGGCCGAGGTTGCCGCAGCGCCGGACCTGCTCCCCCCGCTCCCGGTGCGACCCGGCGTCGACCCGCTCGGCCCGCTCGCGGGCTCCACCATGACGAGGTCCGGGGACTTGGAGGCACTGCTCTGCGGCGCGGGCGTGCCGTCTCCCTGCTGCAGACCGCCCACGACGAGGACCGCGACCAGCGCGGCCGCTCCGGTGGACGTCGCCACCGCGAGCGGGGCAGCCAGGCCCCCCGATCGGCGGTGCCGAGCACTGCTCACGTCGGCCCTCCAGGTCGCACCCGTCGTGACGGCCGTCCACTGTAATACCGTCACGCTTCGTGACGAGCTGGCGGCACCCGTTCGCCGGCCTGCCGCGCGAGGTCGCGGTGCTCACCGCGGTCGCCTTCGCGGTGGCGGTCGGGTTCGGGGTCGTGGCGCCGGCGATCCCCGTCTACGCCCGCGAGTTCGGCGTCGGCCGCACAGCGGCTGGGGCAGTCATCTCCGCCTTCGCGTTCATGAGGCTGGTCTCTGCCCTCGGCAGCGGCCGGCTGGTCAACCGGATCGGTGAGCGGCTGGTCCTCGCCCTGGGCATCGGGATCGTGGCCGTCAGCAGCGCGCTGGCGGGGCTGGCCCAGACGTACACCCAGCTGCTCGTGCTGCGCGGGGTCGGCGGCGTCGGGTCGGCGATGTTCACGGTGTCTGCCATCTCGCTGCTGCTCCGCGTGGTCGACTCCGACCAGCGCGGCCGGGCCACCGGCCTGTGGCAGTCGGGCTTCCTGATCGGGGCCATCGCCGGGCCGGCGATCGGTGGGCCGCTGACCGACATCTCGTTGCGCGCCCCGTTCTTCGTGTACGCCGTGACGCTGGCCGCCGCCGGTGCCATCGGGCTGGCCTTCCTCGGCCAAGCCCACCTGCACGACGTCGACGTCGACGAGAGGCCGACCGCCACCGTCACGCTGCCACAGGCACTGAGGGTGTCGGGCTACCGCGCGGCCCTGGTCACCAACCTGGGCAACGGCTGGGCCCTGTTCGGCGTACGCAGCTCGTTGATCCCGCTGTTCGTCACCGAAGGCATGGGCGCCTCGCCGACCTGGACCGGGGTGGGCTTCTTCGTCTCGGCCGCCGCGCAAGGCGGGCTGCTGCTCTGGGCCGGCGGGTTCGCCGACCGGGTCGGGCGCCGGCCGGCGATGCTGATCGGGTCCACGGTCGCCACCCTCTCGCTGGTCCTCGTCGCGGCCAGTAGCTCGTTGGGCGTGTACGTCGTCGCGATGGCGCTGTTCGGTGCCGGCTCGGCCTTCCTGTCGGTCGCACCGAGCGCGGTGGTGGGCGACGTCGCGTCCGGGCACGGCGGGACCGTGATCGCGGCCTTCCAGATGTCCTCCGACCTCGGCGCCGTGGCCGGCCCGTTGGTCGCCGGCCGCCTGGCCGACAACTACTCGTTCGGCGCGGCCTTCGGGGTCACGGCCGCCGTTCTGGCCACCGGACTGGTCACCACCTTCTTCTCGACCGAGACGCGACACCGGGCCGCGCCGCCGTCGCCGGAGCCGCACGTCCTGCCAGAGTAGGGACATGACCCGACGGCTCGCGGGCCATCGCCCCGGGCAGCACCAGCGGGGTTCCGCGCCACCGGTCAGCCGGTGGCCGCGGCAGGCGCCGCCGTGGCTCGGCCGGGCCACTCTCACGGTGACGCTGGTCGTCGTCGGAGTGCTGGTCGCGATCGATCTGATCGGCCAGCTGCGCGGACTGCTGATCCTGGTGCTGACGTCCTTCTTCATCGGCTGCGCGATGGAGCCGTCGGTCAACCGGCTGGCCGCCCGCGGCTGGCGCCGGAGCCGGGCGACCGGACTGGTCTTCCTGGGTCTGCTGGCGGTCGTCGCGGCGTTCGTCGCCATCATGGGGCGCCTCCTCGTCGGACAGGTGCGCGGTCTCGTCGAGGCACTACCGGGCTTCACCCGCGAGGCGGCGCATCAGGTCGACGACCACTTCGGCACGGACCTGTCCAGCAGCGGGGTCGTCGCCAAGCTCGGCGGCGCCAACGGCCCGATCGCGTCACTGGGCCAGCAGGTGGCGGGCAACGCCATCGGCGTCGGCGCCTCGGTGGTCGGCCTGCTGTTCCAGCTCCTCGCAGTCTCGCTCTTCACCTACTACTTCGCGGTCGACGGACCGCGGCTGCGGCGCTGGCTGTGCACCTTCCTGCCGCCGCGACGGCAGCGCGAGCGGCTGCGGCGGGCCGACCTCGCGGTCGACCGCACGGCCGCGTACCTCAACTACCGGATGGCGCTCGCCGCCCTGTCGACCGTGTTCCACACAGCCGTGTTCGTCTCGCTCGGCCTGCCCAACGCGCTGGCGCTCGGCCTCTGGGTAGGCGTCATCTCCCAGTTCGTGCCGACCGTCGGCACCTACATCGCCGCCGTCCTGCCGGTGCTCGTGTCGCTCACCGAGGGGCTTCGCACGGCGTTGCTCGTGCTGGCCGTCATCGTCGCCTACCAGCAGATCGAGAACTACGTTGTCTCGCCGCGACTGAGCCGCCGCACCATGCACATCCATCCGGCTGTCGGCTTCGGGTCGGTGATCGCCGGTGCCGCGATCCTCGGGCCGGTGGGTGCGGTCCTCGCCCTGCCGATCGTCGCGATCATCCAGTCCTTCGCGGGCACCTACGTGCACCGGCACGAGCTGATCGCCGAGGCGGACGCGCTCGAGGCCCAGGTGGTCGCGCCGTAGCCTGGCCCGATGGAAGCCGACTACCGGGACGTCGGAGAGGCGGCCTGGTCCTGGGTCCTGAGCCAGGTCCGGGGGGACCAAGGCCCCTGGCTGCCCGACACCGTGCTCGACGACCAACCCCCCTCGGGTCCGGCCGCCGATCGCGACTCGCTGTACGCGGGCATCGCCGGGCTGGCTCCGGTGCTGGCCGAGATCGCGCAGAGCCGCGCGCTCAGCGACACCGAGCAGTACCTGGCAGACGCTGTTGTCGCCAGGCTCGCCGCGCAGGCACGAACTCGGACCGAGGCCTCCTTGTACGACGGTCTCGCCGGCGACGCGACGGCACTGGCCATGCTGGCCCCGGGCACCGAGGCAGCCGCGTTGCAACGAGTAGCGAGCCTGATGACTCCGCCGGGGTGGCTCACGACGTTGGGCCAGGACGGGTCGGACGCGCCCCTCACCGACATCATCGCGGGCTCCGCCGGGATCGTCCTGACCGCGACCTGGGCGGGCGGCGAGCACGCCGACCAGATCGCCGCCGGTGGTGGCGAGGCCCTGCTGGCCGCGGCCGACCGCACCGACGCCGGCCTCGACTGGGGGACAGTCCCCGGCGCTCCGTCCAGGGGGCCCAACTACTCGCACGGCACCGCGGGCATCGCGACCGCGCTCGCCATGGCCGGGGCCATGCTCGACCGCGCGGACTTCGTCGAGGCCGCGGTGCAGGGGGCGCAGCACCTGCTCGACGTGGGCTCGCTGGACGACGGCGGCTTCATCGTCCCCCACACCATCCCGCCCACCACCAGCCGCGTGGTGGAGCCGGTGACCTACACCTGGTGCCACGGGCCGACCGGCACCTCCCAGCTGTTCGCGGCGCTGGCCCACGCCGACGTCACCGACGTGGCCGGCCTGGAGGTCACCGACCTGCGCCGACGGTGCCTGCACTCGGTCCTCACCTCGGGTGTGCCGCAGCGACTGCGCCCAGGGTTCTGGGACAACGACGGCCGTTGCTGCGGAACGGCGGGCGTCGGGGACGTGCTGCTCGACGCCGCACAGGACTCGCCCGACCCGGGCGGGCGGGACATGCTGTTGGCCGCAGCCCGGACCATGGGCGACGCCCTGGTCGAGCGCGTCATCCGCGACGAGGACGGTGCCCGGTGGCGGTTCATCGAGCACCGTCAGGACCCGCCGCTGCTGCCACCCGGGACCTCGTGGATGCAAGGGGCCGCCGGCATCGCCGCCTTCCTGCTCCGGCTGGCCCGGGTCCTCGAGGACGGGCCGGACGCACCGGTGGTCGACCGACCGGACCAGTGGTGGGCTGTTCCGGCCCGCCTGCGCACCGTGCGGCCGCCGTCAGCCGTGCCGGAGCAGGGCTCCTGACAGCAGGGCTGCGCCGACCTCGGGGTGGTCGTCGGCGAGCAGCCCGGCGGCCGCCAGCACGTATCGGGTGTCCACCACTGCCCGCGCCGCCTCCGGGACGGCCCAGCCGCCGCCGAGGTCGCCGGTGGCGGGCGCCAGGGCGGTAGCCGCCCGGGCCGGGGTGGCATGCCGGAGCACCCCGCCGGAGCCGACCACGAGTGCCACCTCGCGCAGGTCCTTCCCGCCGCGCGCATGCCGCCGCAGTGCCACGGTGAGCGCGAGCCCGGCCAGCCGGGCGTCGTCGTCGCGACCCTGGTCGTCGACGGGCAGGTACGCCGGGTCCGCGGCCCGCGCCTTGGCCGCCATACGCAACGACGTCTCCTCGGTCGCCCCGACGAGCCGCTCGGCCACCGCCGCGGCCACCACACCCTCGGCGTTCCAGCGCACCCCGAGGTCGCCCTCGACGGTGCGACTGCGCCACATCACCTCGACGACCTCCTTGCGCAGGACGGCGTCCTCCCCCTGCGGGGTCACGACCGAGTAGACGTCGGTGGTCGCCCCTCCGACGTCGACCACGAGGACGTCGCCGGCGCCGTCGGTCTCGCCGAAGCCGTCGGCCAGCAGCTCGACACCCGCAAGCACCGCGTCCGGAGTGGCCGCGCGGACCATGGCCGGGAAGTCGGCTCGCCGGGACAGGCCCTTGCCACCGATGACGTGCCGGATGAAGACCTCGCGGATCGCCAGCCGCGCCGGCACCGGGTCCAGCCGGCCTATCTCCGGGAGCACGTTGGCGGTCGCCGTGACTGGTACGCCGGCTGCAGTCAGTGCCGCAGCCACGTCGTCGCGCGCGTCGAGATTCCCGGCCAGCACCACGGGCACCGTGAGGCGGCGCGCCGCCATCACTCCGGCGTTGTGCCTCAAGATCTCGGCGTTGCCGCCGTCGGTGCCGCCGACCAGCAGCACGACGTCGGGGCGGGCGACGAGCAATGCATCGAGGTCGTCGTCGCCCATCGGCCCGGCCGCGACGTGCACCACCCGGGCCCCGGCCGAGAGACCCACCCGGTGGCCGGCCTCGGCCGTCACGACCCGTTCGTAGCCGACCACCGCGAGCCGGAGCCCGCCGCCGGCACTCGAGCAGGCAAGCGTCGTCGCCGACTGGGCCGTCAGCTCGGCCCGGACCGCGTCGACGCCGTCCATCACGTCGGAGCCCAGAGTGGTGGCGTGGGTGGCGGTGCCGAGCAGCGCACCGTCGGCGAGGTCGACGAGCGCGGCCTTCGTGAACGTGGAGCCGACGTCGACACAGACCGCCTGGCCGCGGCCGGCCACCCGGCGGCGGGTCGTCACGTCAGGCGAGCGCGCGGGTGAGGTCCTCGACCAGGTCCTCGACGGCCTCGATGCCGACGGAGAGCCGGACCAGGTCGCCGGGCACCTCGAGCGGCGAGCCGGCGACCGAGGCATGCGTCATCCGGCCGGGGTGCTCGATCAGCGACTCGACGCCGCCGAGCGACTCGCCGAGGATGAACACCTCGGTGCGGTCGCAGAGCGCGACTGCCTCCTCCTCGCCGCCGGCGACGCGGAACGACACCATCCCGCCGAACGCCTTCATCTGCTTGGCCGCGATCTCGTGGCCGGGGTGCTCGGGCAGCCCGGGGTAGAACACCTCGGTGACCTTCGGGTGTGACGTCAACAGCTCGGCCACTCGGGAGGCGTTGGCACAGTGCCGGTCCATCCGGACGCCCAGCGTCTTGATGCCACGCAGGACCAGCCACGAGTCGAACGGCCCGGCCACCGCACCCATCGCGTTCTGGTGATAGGCCACGGTCTCAGCCAGCTCGTCGTCGGCCAGAACGAGCGCGCCACCGATGACGTCGGAGTGGCCACCCATGTACTTCGTGGTGGAGTGCACGACGACGTCGGCGCCGAGGGCCAGCGGCTGCTGCAGGTACGGCGAGGCGAACGTGTTGTCGACGACCAGCAAGGCGCCCGCGTCGTGGGCCACCTCGGCCAGCGCCGCGATGTCCGCGATGGCGAGCAACGGGTTGGTCGGGGTCTCGACCCACACGACCTTGGTCTCACCCGGCCGGATCGCGGCCCGCACCGCGTCGGCGTCGTGACCCTTGGCGGGGGTGTGCGCGAGCCCCCAGGCGTCCTGCACCTTGGCGAACAGCCGGTAGCTGCCGCCGTAGGCGTCACCGGGGATCACCGCGTGGTCCCCCGGCCGACAGATCGCGCGCAGCAGCGTGTCCTCGGCCGCCAGGCCGGACGCGAAGGCCAGCCCGCGGCGGCCACCCTCGATCGCCGCCAGGCACTCCTCGAGAGCGGTGCGGGTGGGGTTGGCGCTGCGGCTGTACTCGTATCCGCCGCGAAGCCCGCCTACCCCGTCCTGCTTGTAGGTCGAGGTCTGGTAGATCGGCGGCACGACCGCCCCGGTCAGCGGGTCGGGCTCCTGGCCGGCGTGGATCGCGAGAGTCTCGAAGTGCATGCCGGACAGCGTATTGCCGATGCGTCCTGTCACCGGCCCCGGCTAGGTTCGGGCACCGTGCTCGAACCGGACTATCCCCTGCGGACCCCGCGACTCGACCTGCGTCCCTACGAGTCGAGCGACCTGGACCACCTGCGCGCCATGTACGCGCGGGAGGACGTGAACCGCTATCTGTACACGGAGCCGATGGGCGAGGACGAGCTGCTGGCCTCCCTGGAGAAGAAGGTCGGCCGGCGCGCGTGGACGGGCGAGGGCACCGGCCTCAACCTGCTCGGCGTGCAGCGCGAGACCGGTGACGTCGTGGGCGACGTCGCCTTCTGGCTTGTCAGCGAGGAGCACCGCACCGGCGAGGTGGGGTTCGTGCTCAAGCCGGAGTTCACCGGACGCGGCTACGCCACCGAGATGGCCGCGGAGATGCTCCGGGTCGGGTTCGACGAGCTCGGCCTGCACCGGGTCGTCGGCCGGCTGGACGCGCGCAACGCCGGGTCCGCGGCGGTGCTCGAGCGGCTCGGCATGCGGCGCGAGGCGCTGCTGGTCGACAACGAGTGGGTCAAGGGCGAGTGGACCAGCGAGCTCGCCTACGCGCTGCTCGCCGACGAGTGGGACGATGCCCGCCATGACCTCTGACACCTTCGGAGTCCGCTCGATGTCCGCCGACCTGCGCCGGGTGCTGGTTGTGCGGCCCACCACGACCGGCGACTTCGCCGGCGCCGGGTGGCGCACACCCGACGGCGGCGCGCTGCTGCGCGAGCACGCGGCGTTCGTCGAGGTGCTCGACGGGCTGGGTGTCGAGGTCGTCGTGGCGGACGCCCCGGAGGGAATGGTCGACGCGTGCTTCGCGTACGACCCGGTCTTCGTGACCGGGGCGGGGGCTATCGAGCTGCGGATGGTCAAGCCCGCCCGCCGGGACGAGCCGGCGTTCCTCGCAGCAGAGGTGGAGAAGGCGGGCGTCCCCGTGATCGGGCGGCTCACCGGCACGGCCACCGCCGACGGTGGCGACATGTGCTGGCTGGACGAGTCGACCCTGGCGGTCGGCCGCAGCTATCGCACCAACCGGGCAGCGCACGACCAGCTTGCGGAGATCCTCGGCCATGAGGGCGTGACCGTGGAACGCGCCGACCTGCCCCATCACCTGGGCGCCGCGCATGTGATGCACCTGATGTCCGTGGTGTCCCCGGTGGCGGCCGACCTGGCGGTGGTGTTCGAGCCGCTCGCTCCGGTGCCACTGCTCGAGCTGCTTGCCGAGCGGGGCTACCGCATCGTGGCGGCCGACCCGGACGAGCTGGACGACCAGGGCTGCAACGTGCTCGCCGTACGCCCCGGCGTCGTGGTGATGGCCGACGCCGCACCGCGCACCCGCGCCGCACTCGAGGCCGCGGGGGTCGAGGTGCACACCTACCCGGCGGCCGAGGTGAACAAAGGGGACGGCGGCCCCACCTGCCTCACCCGTCCCCTGCTGCGCGGCTGACCGGACAGGCCTTAGGTCCCGACCAGGCGGAGTCCAGCGACCCTGCCGCGCGCCGACCCGGACCGCCAGCCTGGATGGCGAGAGGCGGTGCACCACATGAAGGTGCTGGTGGCAGTAGCGAGCAGGCATGCGGCGACGGCCGAGATCGCCGAGCGCATCGGCGCCGAGCTGCGCGAGTCGCTGAACGAGGTCTTCCCCACCGTGCAGGTGGACGTCCGCGCGATCGGCACCATCGCCGACCTCGACGAGTACGACGCCGTGCTCGTCGGCAGCGCCATCTACGTCGGTCGCTGGCTCAAGTCGGCCCGGCACTTCGTCGCGGCGCACGCGGGGACGCTGCGCAGACGGCCGGTCTGGCTGTTCTCCAGCGGACCGGTAGGAGAACCCCTCGCGCCACAGCTCGAGCCGCCGGAGCTGACTGCGCTGACGCTGGCCTGCGGGGCCCGCGAGCACCGGTTGTTCGCCGGCCGGCTGCGCCGCGCCGACCTCCAGGTCGGTGAGCGGGTGGCCGTGCGCGCTGTGCACGCCGAGGAGGGCGACTACCGCGACTGGGACGACATCAGCGGCTGGGCCCGCCAGGTGGCGGACGAGCTGGTGAGCAACGCGGTCGTCGCGACCTGACCGGAGCGGACGACCCCCTGCGGCCGGAATCGCCGGTGGGCCTGCCACGTTGGGGAGGGCAGGAGGTCACACATGCTCTTCGGCAGGAAGCCCGTGCTCGTCACCCGTCAGGAGGCCCTTCCGGGCCGGCCTGACCGGCCGTTCCGCATCGCCAGGGACCACGTGGTCCTGGGCACCCCCATCGAGGGCCCCGTCCCCGACGGGTTCGAGGAGATCTTCTTCGGCATGGGCTGCTTCTGGGGGTCCGAGCGGATCTTCTGGCAGCTCCCCGGCGTCTGGACGACGGCGGTCGGCTACCAGGGCGGCTACACCCCCAACCCGACGTACGAGGAGACGACCACGGGCCTGACCGGCCACGCCGAGGTCGTCCGCGTCGTCTACGACCCCGCGAAGGTCGAGCTCGAGACCCTGCTCAAGGCGTTCTGGGAGAACCACGACCCGACGACCCTGAACCGCCAGGGCAACGACGTCGGCACGACCTACCGCTCTGCCGTCTACACCACCAGCGACGCCCAGCAGGCGGCTGCCGAGGAGTCCCGGACGCGGTACCAGCAGGCGCTCAAGGAGGCCGGCTACGGCGAGATCTCGACCGAGATCAAGCCC
>JAVEDA010000359.1 GCA_030841195.1 Actinomycetota bacterium
TGCTCGACCTCGGCGCCGAGCGCTACCGGCCCGGCGACCGGCTGCGCCGGTACATCGCCGCCCGGGACCGCCGGTGCGGGTTCCCCGGCTGCTCCAAACCCGCCGAGCAGTGCGACTGCGACCACGTCGTGACGTTCCGCCACCACGGCCGCACCATCACCGTCAACCTCGGCCCGCTGTGCCGGCAGCACCACAACGCCAAGACCCACGGCCTGTGGCGACTGTCCTACGACCCCGACACCGGGACCAAGACCTGGACCAGCCCCCTCGGCAAGACCTACACCGTCAGCACCGACCCACCCCTGACCTGACCGGCCCGAGCAGCAGAGCGAACCGGCCGTGCTAGGAGCTGCCGAGCCGGTCAGTCAACCACCGGGGCCCGACGCACACGGCACCCATCGGCGTCACCCGGTCGCGCAGCCCGCGGTCAGCCGTGACCACGAGCACGTCCACCCGCAAGCGCGCCGGGTCGCCGCTGCCCGCTGCCCGCTGCGCCGCGGCCACCACCTCGTCGTCGCCCGACCCGGTCGCGACGGCCACGCTGACGCCCGGTGGCGCATCCTCGTCGCCGACCCCGCGAGCCGCGCCCTCGACCGCCACGACCACCTGCGGCCAGCTCCGGGTCAGCCGAACCGCGCCGAGCCCCTCGGGCAGCTCGTCACCCGCCACCCCGTCCCGGGCCAGCGAGCCGCAGGCACGGATCAGGCGGCGGGCGGCACCGGCCCGATCGCGCCACCAGCCGTCCGGCCGTGAGCCCACCACGTTCGCGCCGTCGACCACGACAGTCAGCGGGTGCAGCGCGTCGCGCAGGATCGGCCAGGAGGCAGCGAAGCCCGGGTGCAGCGGGGGACTGCCGGCGGCTTCGCCTCCGTCCAGCCGGTCGACCGGGACCCACGCGACGTCGATGCTCTCCCCGCCGGTCGGCCGAGCCTCGGTCGACGCGTCGGCGGCGGCCAGCGCGGTGGCGTACGACCAGCCGCCGTGCGCATCGTCGTACCGGCCATGGACCTGGACCCCGACCGGCGAGAGACCGCCTTCCTCGGCGGCCTCCCGCAGGGCCGCGTCGACGGCCGACTCGTCGCTGTGCCGGGCGCCGCCGAGCAGGCCCCAGGTGCCGCCGTGGTGGCTCCAGGTCGCCCGGTGCTGCAGCAGCACCTCGTGACCGTCGCCGGTCGCGGTCGGCCGGTGCAGCAGCAACCCGGCCGCGCCGTAGATGCCCCAGTGTCGGTGCCCGAGGTCGCAGGTGACCCAGCCGTCGCCGTCGCCGCGGCCGTCGGGTCCCGTCACGGGGTCGAGACTGCCAGGCTGTCCTCGGCTCGCTCCAGCTCGTCCAGGATCCGCTCGGCGTCGACGAGCAGGGAGCCGTACGTCGGCAGGCTGTCCCGCTGCGCCAGCTCCTCGCCCTGGATCCGGCTGCGCAGCAGGCGCCACTTGTCGCCACCGGCACGCACCGCGCCGCGGAGGTTCTCGACCTCCTGGTCACCGGTCTCCCCGTCGGCCAACGCCTCGAACGCCACGGCCACGTCGACCAGCACCTCGGCGTACGTCGACAGGAAGTCGGCCGTCAGCAGTCGCTGCCCGTCCTCGCTGACCGCGTCCAGCAGGGTCGCGGTGATGCTGCGGCACTGCACGGCCACGTGCTCGAGCGAGTCGACCGCCCGGCTCAGCGCGGCCGGGTCGATCGGCAGCGGCTGAACCCATGGGCTTGCCCGCGGGTTCAGCCGCAGGCTCTCGCGCCCCTGCTCGGTGGTGCTCCGGGCCTCCCGGACCAGCCGGTCCAGGCGCCGAGCCCGCTCGAGCCAGTCCTGGGCCTCGTCGCGGTCCCACTCGTTGCGGACGCCGTCGGCCACCGACCGCAGCAGTCGGGCCACACCGGAGGCGATCGACGCGATCGCGTCCCGGCTGCTGCGCAGGTGCACCGGCGGCAGCACCAGCACGTTGGTCGCGGCGCCGATGACCGCACCGAGCAGGGTCTCCACCACCCGCGCTTCCAGCGCGGTGTCCCGCACGCCACCGGCGATGGTCAGGGCGAGCAACGCGGTCGTCGGCACCTGCAGAGCCGAGTCGCCGAGCCGCTGCCACCGCGCGACGACCAGCGCGGCCACCAGCACCAGGCCGAGGCTGTACCACTCGACCCCGAGAGTGCGAGCCGTGAGGAACGCCAGCAGCACGCCGGCGAGCACGGCCAGAACGTGCTGCGCCGCGCCACGCACCGACTGGTAGACGGTGGCATGCACGGTGATCAGGGCAGCGAGCGGGGCGAGGAACGGCTGGTGGCTGTGCAGGCCCACCCGGGCGACCTGCCAGGCGACCACTGCGGCACTCGCGCTCTTCCCGATCTGCACCAGGACGTCGCGTTCCCGACCGGGCCCCTCGACGGCACGACCCAGCGCGCGCTGGCGGGACCGGACGGCGCGCAGGGCAGGGTCGATCCTGCTCCGCAGCGTCGAGGACATGGCGCCCGCTTACCCGCCGGTGGCCGGGGCTATCCCGCCGGCACGAGCCGATGGCAGGCTGTCCGGATGAGCGCTATCCGTCCCGTCGTGTGCGGCATCGTCCCGCCGTACCTGCTGGCGAACATCGCCCGGCAGGGCAGCGAGCGGCAGCGGGCCGCCGCCACCCGATCCCTCGCGCTCGACCTGGTGCACCGCGAGGCCCGCACCGCGGGGCGGCCCACGGTCACCGTGACCACGCCGGCCGAGGACGGGCCCCGGCGCACGATCGCGACCGCCGACGGCGGCGTGACGCTGCCCGGTCGGCTGGTGCGGTCCGAGGGCGAGCCCGCGACCGGCGACGCCGCCACCGACGAGGCGTACGACGGTCTGGGTGCGACCTACGACCTCTACCTGTCGGCCTACGACCGGCACTCGGTCGACGACGCGGGCCTGCCGCTGCCGGCCACCGTGCACTACGGCCGCGACTACGACAACGCGTTCTGGGACGGCCAGCGGATGGTCTTCGGCGACGGGGACGGCGAGCTGTTCCTGCGGTTCACGATCGCCGTCGACGTGATCGGTCACGAGCTCACCCACGCCGTGACCGAGGCCACCGCCGGACTGATCTACCAAGGCCAGTCCGGCGCGCTGAACGAGTCGGTGTCGGACGTGTTCGGCTCGCTGGTCAAGCAATGGGTGCTCGGTCAGGAGGCGACCGACGCAGACTGGCTGATCGGGGCGGGGCTGTTCACCGAGGCGGTGCAGGGCGTGGCGCTCC
>JAVEDA010000375.1 GCA_030841195.1 Actinomycetota bacterium
AGCTGAGCACCTCGCCGTTCGCCGACGAGGTGCCCCGCGCGCACGCCAAGGACGCGCACTGGGTGACACCCTCGCTGGTGGGCGAGGTGACCTTCTCGGAGTGGACCCGGGACGGCCGGATGCGCCACCCGTCCTGGCGCGGGCTGCGGCCCGACAAGGACCCGCAGGACGTACGCCGGGAGAGCTGAGCCCGTCAGGCTCCGGCACCCTCGAGGGCGGTGAGGCCGATCCGTCCGGGCCGGCCGAGCAGGTAGCCCTGGCCGTAGGAGCAGCCCAACCGGGACAGCATCGCCCGTTGCTCCTCCTCCTCGATGCCCTCGGCCACGACGTCGATCTGCAGAGCCCGGCAGAGCGAGACGACCGCCTCGACGATCGCGGTGCTGGCCTCGGAGCTGGCCATCCGCATCACGAACGAGCGGTCGATCTTCACGTAGCTCGCGGGCACGTCGATCAGGTGCGTGAGCGAGGAGTAGCCGGTGCCGAAGTCGTCGATCGCGAGCCGGACACCCAGGAGCACCAGGGTGTCGAGCTCGGTGGTCGCGGTCGGCGTCACCCCGAGCAGGGCGGTCTCGGTCAGCTCGAGGGTGAGACGGGACGGCTCGATGCCGCTGCGGCTCAGCGCGCGGGCCACCAGCCCCGGCAGCAGTCCCCGGCCGACGTGGCGGGCCGAGATGTTGACGCTGACGTTCGGCGCGTCCGGGCCGTCCCAGCGCATGGCGTCGTCGCAGGCGCGCTGCAGCACATAGCGGTCGATCTCGAGTACCAGGTCGGTGGCCTCGGCCATCGGCAGGAAGGCGTCCGGCGCGAGGACCCCGCGCACCGGGTGCTGCCAGCGGACGAGCGCTTCGTAGGCGGCCACGGAGCCGTCGCCGAGCCGCCGGACCGGCTGGTAGTCCAGGAACAGCGCCTCGGTGCGCATGGCCTCGCGCAGCTCGTGCTCGAGCCCGAGCCGGCGGGTGGCCCGCTCGATCAGCTCAGGCATGAACAAGGCGTGCCGGTCCCGGCCGTCCTCCTTGGCCCGGTAGAGCGCGGCGTCGGCGTTGCGCAGCAGCTCGGCCGCGGTGATCCCTGGCTCGGACAGGGCGATGCCGACGCTGACCGTCATGGTCACGTGGTGGGCTCGGGTCATCGGCTTGGTGATCTCGTCGATCAGCCGCTGGGCGACCTGCTCGGCGTGGGCGCGTGACGGCAGTGCCTCGCACAGGACGACGAACTCGTCGCCACCCATCCGGGCCGCGGTGTCGCCGTCCCGGATGCAGGTCAGCAGCCGTTCGGCCGTCTCGACCAGCACCGCGTCGCCGGCCTCGTGTCCCCGGCTGTCGTTCACCAGCTTGAAGTGGTCGAGGTCGCAGAACAGCAGCGCCATCGGGCGCCCGCTGACCGCGGCCCGGGCGAGGGCATCGGAGGTCTTGGCCAGCAGGGCGGCCCGGTTGGGCAGCCCGGTGAGCTCGTCGTGCGACGCCTGGTGCTCCAGCGCCTCGTGCGCCTCCCGCTGCGCGCTGACGTCCTCGATCATCGAGATGAAGTAGAGGGGCGCTCCGATCGTGTCCCGGGCCAGCGCCACGGTCAGCTGGGCCCACAGGGCGTCACCGTTGCGGGTCAGGTAGCGCTTGACGATCCGGTAGGTCTCGGCCCCGCCGGCGAGCAGCTCCTCGACGTGCGCGACGTCGAGGGCGAGGTCGTCCGGGTGGGTGATGGCGTGGAAGGTCAGCCCGGACAGCTCGCCGCGGCCGTAGCCGAGCAGGCGGCAGAACGCGTCGTTGCTCTCGAGCAGCACCCCCTCGAGCGACACGATCGCGATGCCGATCGGCGCGTGCTCGGCCGCCAGCCGGAACCGGTGCTCGGCCGCCTCCAGGGCCGCGGCGGCGTGCCGCTCCAGAGTGACGTCGACGGCGGTCAGCACGGCGACCACGCCCAGGTCGAGCTCGGCGGGTACCACGTTGACCCGCAGCCAGCGGACCTCGCCGTCGTCGGAGGCAGGGATGCCGACCACGCGGTCGTGCACCGGCTCCCCGGTGCCGAGCACCTGGGCCCACGGGTGCTGGTCGGTGGCCAGCACCACGCCGCGGGTGTCGAGAAGGGTCGAGAGCTGCTCGAGCGGGACCAGCCGGGTGAAGGCCTCGTTGGCGCCGAGCACGACACCATGGGCATCGAGCGCGGCAACGCCTTCGTGCAGCGAGTCGACGACATGGCTGAGGGCGAGGCCGCGAAGCATGCCGGCCCGCGTCGGGTCCGGGGCGTCCGGACGTTCCCCCGTGAGCCCAAGGCGGTCCACGCTCACGGTGACTGATCGGGTCCAGCCAGCGTCACCTTGATCGGCTTTGCCAGCCCTTGACCAGGAAATCCCGGGTCAGAGCAGGTCAGAGGCTGCGCAGCACCGCCGTGACCCGGCCCAGCACGGTCGCTTCGTCCCCGTTGATGGGCTGGTAGGCGGGGTTGTGCGGCATCAGCCAGACGTGCCCGTCGGTGCGCTTGAACGTCTTCACGGTGGCCTCCCCGTCGATCATCGCGGCCACCACGTCGCCGTTGTCCGCCACCTGCTGCTGGCGCACCACCACCCAGTCGCCGTCGCAGATCGCGGCGTCGACCATCGAGTCGCCTTGGACCTGGAGCATGAAGAGGGTCCCGTCGCCGACCACCTGGCGGGGCAGCGGGAAGACGTCCTCCACCGCCTGCTCGGCCAGGATCGGGCCGCCGGCGGCGATCCGGCCCACCACCGGGACGTACGCGGCGGCCGGCCGGGCGTCCCCGCTGCCGGTCTCGAGGTCGTGCACGCTGCCGCCACCGTCGTACGACGGTGCCGCGACCGGGCCGGTCACCGGCCCCGCGTCGGGGTGCCGGACCTCGATCGCGCGCGGCCGGTTGGGGTCGCGGCGCAGGAAGCCCTTGCGCTCCAGCGTGGCGAGCTGGTGGGACACGCTGGACGAGCTGGTCAGGCCGACCGCCTCGCCGATCTCGCGCATGCTCGGCGGGTAGCCGCGGCGCTCGACCGAGGACCGGATCTCGTCGAGCACCCGGCGCTGGCGCGGCGTGAGCCCGCTCTCGTCCGGCGGCCCGTCGGGGATCTCCGCGATCTTGTTGCTGCTGCGCGTGCCGCCCGTCGACCCCTTGGTCGTGCTGCCGCTGGTCGTGTCCCGTCGCGCCACCGCTGCCTCCTGCTGTCGGGTTCTGTCCGACCCCCGGGGGACCGTTGCCGTCATGACCACAGCGCGGCGTCCGGGAGCTCGTCCAGGCAGCCACGGTAGCGATCTCGCACGGATGTTTCAAACACCTGTTCGAAGAAGTTGTGGATTTTCTCCCGCCGATGGGGTAGAACTTCGTACAGGTGTTCGATCGAATGCACGTTCGACCGACAGGCAGCAGGAGGCCGCAATGAGCACGATGACCGTCAGCCGGGTGTCGATGGAGATGCCGGTGGTTCGTCTGACTCGGCGCGGCCGGCTGCTGCTCACCGCGATGGTCCTGCTGGCGCTGGTCGTGGCCGCCGTGCTGCTCTCCGGTGGGGCGCCGGCCCTGGCCGGCACCGACCGAGCCCCCGCCACGGTGGGCGAGCGGGTCACCGTCCGCCCCGGCGAGACGCTGTGGCAGATCGCCGAGCGGGTGGCGCCGGGCAGCGACCCGCGCGAGACGGTGGCGCGCATCCTGGACCTCAACGGGCTGCAGACCGCCGAGGTGCAGGCAGGCACTGCCCTCCGGCTGCCCTGACCCGCTGCAGGGTCGCCGCTGGCCAGGCAACGATGGGCGGGTGGAACCGGGGTCGTCGGTGTCGGTGCGCGCCGCCGGGCCGGCCGACGCCTCGTGGGTGCTCGAGTGTCTGACGGAGGCCTGGGGTTCAGTCCTGGTGGCCCGGCGCGGACAGCTGCTGGACGCGTCGGCCCTCCCCGCGCTCGTGGCGGAGCTGGACGGCTCCCGGGTCGGGCTGCTGGTGCTCGCCGTGCGAGCCGAGGAATGCGAGGTGGTCTCGGTGTCGACCGAGGTGCTGCGCCGCGGGGTGGGGCGGGCGCTGATCCAGCGCTGCGTCGAGGTGGCCCGGGCTGCGGGCTGCCGGCGGCTGACCCTGACGACCACCGACAACAACGCCGTGGCCATCGCGTTCTACCGACGGCTGGGGCTGACCCTCAGCGCGGTCCGCCCCGACGGGGTCGCCGCGTCGCGCCGGGTGAAGCCCTCGATCCCGCTGCACGACGAGCACGGCGTGGCCATTGTCGGGGAGGTCGACTTCGAGCTGCTGCTGTGACCGCCGGCCGGGCCGGTCGGTGCTTCGGTCAGGCGGCCGGTCGGGCGAACCAGATGGTCCGCTTCTCCCAGTTACCTGGGCCCAGGCGGCGGCCGGAGCAGACGACGAGCGCCAGCTGCGGCGGCCCGACCCGGTCGTAGTAGCGCGCCAGGCCCTGCGACGCCAGCACCTCGACCCGTTCGCTGACCCGGTAGCACAGCCGGGTGCGGGCCGGACCGTGCACGACGATCCGGTCGCCCAGCTGCAGGCCGGCCAGCAGCCGGTTGCCCAGCGCGCTGCCGTCCGGCCAGGTGTGCGCGTTGAGCAGCACGTTGCCGCCGGGGTCGCCGGGACGGATGCCCTGCTCGCGGTCGAAGGCGAAGACGGTCTTCCCCGCGGTGGTGAGCGGCGGCGCCCCCGGCACGCCGTCGGGCAGCCGCGGCGGCGTCACCACGGCGGCCGCACTCGTCACGCCGGGCACGCTGATGGTCCGGGGGGTGAACGGACGAGCGACCGAGTCGCACGGTGGCAACGGCGAGCTGCTGGGGGACGCTGTCGGGGACACGGACGGAGAGGTTGCCGACGAGGTCGGCGCGGCCGTGGTCGAGACGGCCGCGGCACCCGACGGCCGCCGGGCAGCCTGCACCGAGCCGTCGTCACCGGACCCGGTGAACCACAGTGCGGCCCCCGCGACGACCAGCGTCAACACGACCGCCGCCGCGACGGCGGACCACTTCTTCACCCGTTGCTCGACCGTCGTCCCACCCCCAGCGTCGGACCGGCGCAGGCCGGCCAGAGCGACGCTACCCGCAGAACGGCTGAGTTGCTCAGTGGCAGCCGTGCGGCGCAGCGGCGCAGGACGAGCCCAGCGCCAGGTCGGCGAGCGACTCCCAGGTGCCGCGCCCGGCCGGCGTACCGGAGGCCATCAGCACCACACCGACGCCTTCCGCGGCCAGCACAAGGACGACCTGGTCGGTGCCGTCGGCGGCGGTGCGGGTCAGCAGCTCGGAGGCCGCGCCGAGCCGCGGGTCCCGGTCCAGGGTGAACCCGCAGGTCTGCAGCCGCTCGCTGGTGTCGTCGACAGCCTGGACAGCCGCACGGTCCGCGCCTGTCCCGGCGTACGACCCGACCGACTGCACCAGGCGGCCGTCGGCGGACTCGAGCAGCTGGACCCGCGCGGTCCGAGCGCCAGGGGTGCGCGGCGCGTGGCACCAACGGCGCGAGACTGACCCGACGGTCCAGTCGCCGCCGGCCACGGCGGCCATGGTCGCGGTGTCGAGCATCGCCGCGGCCGGCACCGGTGCGCCGGGCGCGTGCGTCGCTGCAGAGTTCCCGGGGTCGGGGGTGCCGACCCCTGGGGAGCCGGTGCCGGGGTCGCCGGGAGGCAGCGTCGGCAGCGGCTCGCCGGACAGGGCCGGGTCCGGGGTGTCCGAGGCGTCCGGCCCGTCCGGGCCGAACGGGCCCTCGGTATCGCTCGGCGCGGGCGCTGGCGCGGCGCTCGTACTGGTGGCCGCGGCGGGCAGGCCGGTGGTGAGCCTGTCCGCGCCGCTGGTGCGCGTGCCCCCGGTCGACGCGCAGCCGGTCAGGACCAGGCCGACCACGAGTCCTCCAGCGAAGGTGGCTGCGAGGGCGGTCCTCATCCGGCCGGGCCGATCGTGACGGTCAGCGTTCCGAGGTTGTCGGCCAGGTCGAGATCGGCCAGGCCCAGGGTGAGCGGCCCGGTCTGCTGCGGGGTGTAGAGCAGCTGGTAGGAGTGCGTGGCCGGGTCGCAGGACGACGTGCCCGACAGCGTGCGCCAGTCGGGGGTCGACCCGTTGACCGTGAGGTCGCCCAGGTAGTGGCCGTCGGCCAGCAACGTGGACCGCGTGCTGCGCCAGACCGGGTCGGCGGTGGTGGCCGAGCACTCGGCGTCCGCCGTGACCCCGGCGGCGTAGGTGTAGCTGCCGGTCGCGGTGATCCGCAGCTGCTGGCCGGCCAGGTAGTTCCGGGTCGTGGCGCCGGCCGGGGCGGCGGTGTCGACCGCCACGGTCTCGGTGTCGACGGCGGGACGGACCCGCACCGCGGTGACGGTGAGGGCTCCGGTGTCGTCGCCCCAGGCGGGGTCGTCGACGCGGAGGTTCACCGCGCGGGTGCTGCCGGCCGTGATGGTCAACTGGTAGGTGTGACCGTCGGCGTCGCAGCCGTCGCCGTCCGGGTCGGTGACCGGGCGGAAGGTCCGGTCGTCGCCGTCGACCAGCACGTCCAGGTTGTCGGCGCTCGGGTCGGTCACGTCGACCGAGCGGTCCCGCCGCCAGACCGGGTCGGCCAGCGAGGTCGAGCACTCGGCGTCCGAGGTGACCCCGCCGCCGGCCTCGACCGTCCCGGTGACCGTGAGCAGGTAGGTGCCACCGGCCTCCAGCGCGCCGGGGCTGGTCACGCCGGCGGCGGCGGTCGCCGGCAGCTGCCAGCTCATCTCGTCCCGCGGCACGAGCGCGATCACCCGGATCGTCAGGGCACCGGAGTTGTCGGCCAGCGTGGTCGGGTCCCAGAGGGCGAAGGTCACCCGGCCGGTCCGCTGCGGCTGGTAGGTCCAGCGGTAGGTGTGCGTGCGGGTGTCGCAGGTGCCGCCGGTGTCGACGTCGGGTGCGGCCTGCATGTCGGTGCCGTCGACGTAGAGGTCGAGGTGGTCCTCGGACGGCTGCCATGTGTGCACCGAGCGGTCCCGCCGCCAGGTGCTGTCCCCGGGTGCTCGGGAGCACTCGGCGTCGGCCGTCCGGCTGGCCGTGCTGCCCCAGCGGTAGGTGCCGGAGGCCTCGATCAGGTAGCTGCCGCCGGCAGCGAGGGAGCCGGTGGTCAGCGCACCGTTGCTCGCGGCCGGCACGGACAGGGTCTCGTCGACCAGCTCGGGGCCGGCCGGCAGGGTTGCCGCGGCGGCGGGCTGCGGCCGCGGCGGGGCGACCGTGCCGGGGTGGGGGGTGGCGGGGTCACCGGGCACCGGGTTCGGTCCGGTGGGCAACGTCGGAGTCGGTGCGGAACTGACGTTGCCGACCTTGCCGGTCCAGAACGACGTCTTGGCCCGGGCACCGGCCCAGGTGAACGAGATGTGCACGTGGTCGGTGTGCGGGTTGGCTCCCGTGTACTTCCGCCAGCCGGCCGAGGCCGAGTAGGCGCCCCAGATCTTGTGGTTCCAGATCACGTACTGGATGCCGAGCCGTCGGGCCATCGCGTACCGGTTGCCGTACTGGTCCTTCTTCATCAGCCAGTGCAGGAACTTGGCGGCCTTCGCGCGACCGGAGGCGCTGTTCGCGCTGACGCCCCAGTCGAAGGCCCGGCCCTCCTTGTGCTCGGACCGGCCGCCCACCGAGCAGGCACGGACGATGCCCAGGCTGCGGGTGCTCGGATAGGCCGCCAGGAGGCGGGCGGCGAAGTTCGCGACGCCCGGCTTAGCCTTCGGCGAGCAGGTGGTCTGCGGCTGGTAGCCGGCCAGCGGCTCGATGGCCCGCGGGTACGAGGCCCGGGCGGTCTTGATCGCCTTCGCCTCGACCGGGAGCGCAGTGGCCGCCAGGCTGGTCAGCGCGAACGCGAGGACGAGGAGCAGGGACAGCAGCCTGGTGGTGGTGCGGCTGCCCGACCGGGGGTGAATCTCGGGCACGGCAAGAACTCCGATGAGGTCTGGTTCACGGATGACTCAGGTGTCATCGGCGGCTGGCGCGGTGGCTGGACCACGAACGGGCAAAATGACCCGAACGCGCGCCCCGACACGCCGCCGGTGGTGGCCGGTCCGGGCGCCCGCAGGGCCCTGACCTGCGGCGATGCCCCGGCGGACCGGGCCGGGGGGAAATCAGCCGAACGGATGGTGCCCAGGCCCTTGCAGATGTGGGGGTCGCGGGGCATCCTTACCCCTACATCTTGTGAATGACAGCCGTGTAGTTATCCACATGTAGTCCCCAGGATCGGGGCCCGGTCAACAGCTTCTGCACAGGCCAGTCCCCAGATCCGTCCCCAGATCCATCGCCCAGACCCCCCGCGACATGGCCGCGACGAGCGCCAGAGGAGGCCCTTCAGATGCACTGCCCGTTCTGCCGTCACGGCGACAGCCGCGTGGTCGACAGCCGTGCCTCCGACGACGGCACCTCGATCCGGCGCCGGCGGCAGTGTCCGGAGTGCGGCCGGCGGTTCACGACGCTGGAGACCGCGTCCCTGTCGGTGACGAAGCGCTCGGGGGCCAGCGAGCCGTTCAGCCGCGAGAAGGTGCTGATCGGGGTTCGCAAGGCCTGCCAGGGCCGGCCGGTGAGCGAGGACCAGCTGGCCCTGCTGGCGCAGCGGGTCGAGGAGTCGGTGCGGGCCAGCGGGGTGGCCGAGATCGAGGCGCACGAGGTCGGGATGGCTGTGCTGCCGCCGCTGCGCGAGCTCGACGAGGTGGCCTACCTGCGGTTCGCGTCGGTCTACCGGGCCTTCGACGACCTGGCCGACTTCGAGGGCGAGATCGC
>JAVEDA010000380.1 GCA_030841195.1 Actinomycetota bacterium
GAGAAGTACGACCGGCTCCGACGGATCAAGGCAAAGTACGACCCCGCCAACATCTTTCGGCGCAATGCGAACATCAAGCCCGGGCTTCCGGAGCAGCGGACCGGGGACTGACCCACACCGTCAACCCGCTGAGCTGAGCGGTCAGCTCAGCGCTGAGCCGGCCACCCAGTCGGTCCACGACACGTTCCAGACTCCGCCCAGCCCGTTCCAGGGTTCGGTCGAGCGGCCGGTCCCGGTGGTGACCACCGGGTCGCCCTCGAGGACGCGGTTGAACACCCACTTGGCGCTGGACAGCGTCAGGTTGGTGCAGCCGTGCGAGTGGTTCCTGATGCCGACGTACGGATTCCAGGGCGCGCCGTGCAGGAACTCCCCGGAGCTCGTGATCCGCATGGCGTACGGCACGTCGAGGTCGTAGGCCTCCGGGCCGGTGATGCCGACGGTGATGGAGTTCATCCGGTGACTGACGTACTTCTCCATGATCACCTTGGTGCCCGACCGGGTCGGGAAACCGGGCTTGCCCAGCGAGACGCCGAAGGTGCGGATCCGGTCTCCGTCCTTGGTGACGGTCATCCGGTGCTTCGCGTTCGACACCCGCATCACGAAGGCGCGGCCGATCCGGAAGGCGGCGTCGGTGTCGTGCATGCCCCACAGCCCCGGCCCCGCGTGCACCTTGCGCAGGTCCGCGGTGACCGTCACGCCGGTGTGTGCCGCCCAGAACGTTCGCGGCCGGAACTGCACGGTGCGGTCCGACGTCCATGACCACGAGGCCGGGCCGATGGCGCGTGTCGTCGTGACGTGCAGGGCGGCCTCGACGTCGGCCTTGCGGCGGACCGAGTGGTTGAACGTCACCACGACTGGGCGGCCGACGCCGACGGTGCGACCGTTCGGAGAGATGATGGCGCGCAGCACCTGGTCGGGGGCGCCGGTGCGGACCGTGACGGTCACCGCGGCCTGCTGACCGTCGGGGCCGACCGCCACGGCCGCGAGCGCGTAGGAGGTGCGCGGCACCAGCGTTCCGGTACTCGTCCAACGCGACGGTGTGAGCTCGCCGCGGACCTGGCTCCCGTCCGGAGCGGTGAGGGTGACCGCCGTCAGGTTGCCCCCGGTCACGTTCACGACGACCGGCTTGTCGAGGGCCCACGCGGTCGCGCCGGCGGCGGGGCTGGCGATCTGCGGGGACGGCGTCACGGTCGTGGCCGTGGCCGTGCTGCCTGCAGCCTGCGCGGAGCCGGGAGCGAGGGCTGCGCCGCCGAGAGCAAGCATCAACATCGGCGCGACCAGGAGCGTCAGGGGGCGGCGAGCAAGCACGGTGAGTGACTCCGGGTCTGGCGGGCGGTCAGCGGACATTCGGTGCTGAGCAGGACCGCCGGAAGCGGTGCACCACGACCATTGTGCCCTGGACACCGCCCGGGCCAGAAATGATCCACCGTTCCCCGGCGCGGCTAACCTCGCCGAATTGCCTCGACCTCGACCCGGCTCGGAGGGCTGATGACCGACTTCACCGAGCTGCAGGAGCAGATGGAGCGCACCTACGGCGAGCGGGACCGCGCCCGCGGCCTCCCGGCCACCGTCGCGTGGCTGGCCGAGGAGGTGGGCGAGCTGGCCAAGGCGGTGCGCAAGGGCAGCCGGGAAGAGCAGGTGCATGAGCTCGGCGACGTGCTGGCCTGGCTGGCCTCGCTGGCCAACCAGCTCGGCCTGTCATTCGAGGACGCGGTGGCGCGCTACCGCGGCGGGTGCCCTCGGTGCGGTGCGATCCCGTGCGAGTGCCCCGGATAGGCCGCGGCGTTACTCAGGCTCGACGTACGAGGTGACTCAGGGCGACGCCGACACCGGTGCGCCGGCGAAGGCGTCCAGCCGGGCCAGCCAGCCGAGGGCGCCGATCTCGACATACGTCGATCGGGCCGCCGCCAGCAGCGGCGCTGCCTCGTCCGGCCTCCCCTGGTCGACCAGCCAGCGGGACAGCTCCTCCTGCGCACCCGCTCGCTCGCCCACCGCGCCGAACGCGTCCAGCGCCGAGATGCCCCGACGGCAGTGGTCCTCGACGATGACCGGATCGTCACCCCGAGCTGCACCGACCCGGCCCGTCAGCCGCAGCACCTGTGCTGCCATCGCCGGGGACACCTGGGTGGAGGGGGCGTTGGCCACCGGCGCGAGCAGGCGTTCGGCGCACCCCGGGTCACCGGCGGCCAGCGCGACCTCGACCATCGCCGGCCACATGACATGGCTGTCCTCGGCCAGCACGACGTTGGGCACGTGCCGCATCCACCGCTCGATCGCGACGACCGCGTCCGCCGGCCGGCCTTCGTCGAGCGCGACAATGGCCTCGCCCGCGGCCAGGAAGCCCAGACTGACCTGGTCGTCGGCCGCGGTGTCGATCGCGGTAGGCGGTGCCGTGCCGCGGGCGCGGGCGAGCAGCGCCTCGATCGCGAAGCTGAACGCCTGCGCAACGGGTCCGACGGTCATCGACCTCAGCTCGGTCACCGCTGCGGCGGCCTCGTCCAGCTGGCCGGCGCACCACAGCGAGATGGCGTGGTTGCCCAACGCGAACTCGATGTTCTCCTGCTCGCCGGACCGGCGAGCGGCCTCCACCGCCTCGCGGGCATTCTCCAGCGCTGCGGGGAGGTCGTGTGCGGCGATCAGCGAGGTGTGGTTGATCAGGGCGTGGGCGAGCCGGTCGGTGAGGCCGTGCGCCCGGGCGATCCGGGCCGCGGTGGCGAGCAGGCCGCCGGCCGTCTCCGTCGCGCCGAGGTGCCCGTACCGCGTGGACATGTGGATGTGGGCCAGCGCCAGCGTGTCCGGGTCGTCGAGCAGCTCCGCCAGCAGCAGCATCCGATCGGTGTACGTCGCCTGCCCGTCCCAGTCGCCACGCCTCCCGTAGGCGCTGGCGAGCGCCACGGCCAGCGACAGCTGTACGGCCTCGGCCCCCTCGAGCCCTTCGACCATCGACCAGCGGGCCTGGGCCAGCTCGATCGCCTCTACGTTCTCGCTCTGCTGCCCGAGCAGCCGGGCCGCCGCGGCCACCGCGTGCCCGGCACCGAGGCTGTCGCCGAGCGACTCGAACAGCTCGGTGGCCCGTCGGGCGTGCCGCAACCCAGCCGGTGAGGCGGCGTCCACAGCCGCCGAGGCGGCCGACAGGTGCAGTCGGGCCATGGTCGCGGGGTCGTCGGTGCGTTCAAGTGCCGTCTCCAGCAGGACCAGCGCCTCGGCGGGGGCGCCGAGGGCACGGGCCCGCCGCGCCGCGCTCTCCAGGTGGTCCAGGGCCTGGTCAGCCATCGCCGGTACGTCGTCGTCGTCGGGCGCGGCGTCGATCGCGTCCAGCAAGTGCTTAGCGACGACCTGCGCCAGGTCACCGGCCGGGTCGTCCAGCGCGGCCAGGTACGCGGCGGCGGCGACGTGCCGGGCCTTGCGGTCACGCCGCGACTGGGTGGCGTAGGCAACCTGGCGCACCACCGACTGGACGAAGCGGTGCTGACCACGCTCGGCACTGAACCGGTCCGAGTCGACGGCCAGGATCTCCTTGCGCACCAGGGCCGCGAGCACCCCGTCGAGGCCGGCCGGGTCGGCGCCGAGCGCGATCAGCCCTTCGCGGGTGAACGTCAGCCCGAGGACGCTCGCATCGGTGACCAGACGCTTCTCCTCGGCAGCCAGTGCGTCAAGCCGGGCCGCGACCAGCGCGTGCAGCGACGCCGGGGCCCCCACAGCGTCGAGGTCGATCCGGACGCCATCGGCGGGCACGTAGCGGCCGTCCCGCGGCACGACGAGGTCCCGGTCGATCAGTGCCCGGACCGTCTCGACGGCGAACAGGGGTATGCCCTCGGCGCGGGCAACCAGAGCGGCCCGTGCCGAACTCGGCAGGCCGACGACCAGCCCGTCGACCAGGGTCGCCATGGCCGCGTCGTCCAGCGGCCCGAGCCGGACGACCGTGGTGCGGCGACCGCCCAGCGTCGGCCGGCGCTCCAGCAGCTCCGGCCGGGCCAGTGCCAGCACGAAGATCGGTGCCCGTCCGGTGCCCAGGAGGTGGTCGAGGAAGTCCAGCAAGCTGTCGTCGGCGTGCTGCAGGTCGTCCAGCACCAGCACCACATTGTTGTCGTCGGCGCTAAGTCGCTCCAGGAAGGTGGTCCAGGCCGCGAACAGGTCGTCGCGCGGGAACGCCGCACCCGTGCCTACCCCGACGAGCACCGCGAGTCGGGGACGCACCCACTCGCGCTCGCCTTCGTCCTGGACGAACTGCGTGAGCACCGCGTCCAGCCGCTCGGTGACGATCTCGCCGGTGTCCGCCTCGACGAGTCCGAGCCTCGCGCGCACCGCCTCGTTCAACGCCCAGAAGGCCACCCCGTCGCCGTAGGAACGACACCGACCTCGATGCCAGCGAGTGAGCGCCGTCAGCCCATCGACGTACGTCTCGAACTCGGTGGCCATCCGGGACTTGCCGACCCCGGCCTCGCCGTCGAGGACGACCAGCCGGGGCCGACCCGACTCCTCGGTCGCATGGAACAGGTCCTTCAGCAGCCTGAGGTCAGAGCCACGACCGGTGAGCGGTGCCTCCAGCCCGTCGACCCGCGGGCCGTCGGCGTGAGACACCACGGCGCCGGCCTGCCACAGCCGGGCCGGCTCGGCCTTGCCCTTCAGCGCGTGCTCGCCGGTGTCGTCATACAGGATCGCGGCCGCCGTCAGTGACCGGGTGGTGTCGTCGACCCAGACCCGGCCCGGCTCCGCTGCGGCCTGGACCCGCGCCGCGGTGTTGACCGCGTCCCCCGCGACCATCCCCTCCGCGGTCGCGCCCACGGTGACCGCCACCTCGCCGGTGACGATCCCGACCCGCATCGCCAGCCCCGACGCCCCGACGTCCTGGCCCATCGCGGCCACGGTCGCCACCAGCTCCAGCCCGGCCCGCACGGCCCGCTCCGCGTCGTCCTCGTGGGCCACCGGCACGCCCCACACCGCCATCACCGCGTCGCCGATGAACTTCTCCACCACCCCGCCGTACCGGCCGATCACCACCCGGCACCGGTCGAAGTACGACGACAGCAGCTCGCGGACCTCCTCGGCGTCGCGGCTCTCCGACAACGGCGTGAACCCGACCAGGTCTCCGAACAGGACCGAGGTGACCCGTCGCTCCGCGACTGGCGTCTCCGGGGCGGCTACAGGTGCGGACGCCGCTGCACCGGCGTCGAGCGGGCTGCCGCACTCGGCGCAGAACCGGCCGCGCTCGGCGGGGACCCCGCAGACGGGGCAGGTCCGCTGGCCGGTCGGGGTGCCGCACTCCAGGCAGAACTTCGCCCCGGCGGGTAGGTCCGCGGAGCACGCCAGGCAGCTGCCCATCGACACCCTCCGTCCGCCGGCCGGACGCCCGTGGTCGAGCGCGCGCTGCCCGTGCGGCCGACGGTACCGATCTTTGCCGTCCGGCGCTCGGGCCTTGACCGGTGAGGCCATCAACGTGGTGGCACGATGCGAACCGTGTTCATCACCCACCGGGCCCTCCACGGGGCCGCGCTGGCCCGCGGCCTGGCCGACGTGCTCGCCGTGCCGCCGGCCGACCCGTTCGCGCCCGAGGTCGTCGCGGTGCCGGCCAAGGGGGTGGAGCGCTGGATCGCGCAGCGGCTCTCCCACGTCCTGGGTACGTCGGTGGGCGACGGCGTCTGCGCCAACGTCTCCTTCCCGTGGCCGAGCACGCTGGTCGACGAGGCGCTGGCCTCGTCATCGGCCGAGCACGCCACGGCCGTCGAGCTGTGGGCGCCGGGCCGCGCGGTCTGGCCGCTGCTCGACGTCATCGACGCCTCGATCCCGTCCGAGCCGTGGGCCCGGTCGCTCGCGCAGCACCTCGGCACCGAGGCCGAGGACAAGGGACGACGGCTCTCCGTCGCCCGTCACCTGACCACGATGTACGACGAGTACGGGCAGTCCCGTCCGGAGATGCTGCGCGCTTGGGCCGCCGGCCGGGACGAGCGCGGTGACGGCAGCCCGCTCGATGACGACCTCGCCTGGCAGGCCGAGCTGTGGCGCCGGCTCCGCGACACCCTCGGCACCCCGAGCCCGGCCGAGCTGCTCGAGGACGCCTGCACCCGGCTGCGTGACGAGCCGTCGCTGAGCGACCTGCCCGCGCGCCTGTCGGTGTTCGGCGCCAGCCGGCTCTCGCCTGCTCGGCTGCAGGTGCTGGCGGCCCTGGCCGAGCACCGCGACGTGCACCTGTGGCTGCATCACTCCTCGCCCGCCTTGTGGGACACCGTCGCGGCGACGCCACCGGCGCTGCGCCGGAAGGACGACACCGCCCGCAGCCGGCTGGCCAACCCGTTGCTGACTTCGCTCTCCCGGGACGTGCTCGAGCTGCAGCAGCTGATAGCCCGCAGTGCACCCGGAAGCCAGACCGTGCTGCACGAGTCGGGGCCTAACCCCGACACCCTGCTCGGCCGGCTCAAGCAGGACCTCGCCGACGACCGGGTCCAGACCGACCCGCCGCCGCTCGCCGACTCCGACCGCAGCGTCCAGGTGCACGCCTGCCACGGCCGCACCCGGCAGGTCGAGGTACTCCGCGAGGTCATCGTCGGGCTGCTCGCCGACGACCCCACCCTGGAGCCGCGCGACGTGCTCGTCATGTGCCCGGACGTCGAGACATTCGCCCCGATCGTCGCGGCCACCTTCGCGATCGGCGCCGAGGACGATGCTGCCCACCCGG
>JAVEDA010000388.1 GCA_030841195.1 Actinomycetota bacterium
TGCGGGTGCGGAACGTGACAACCCGGAGGATCTCGTGCTCACCGCGTTCGCTCGGGCATTCCGTACGCCCGACCTTCGCCGGAAGATCCTCTTCTCGATGGCGATCATGGGTCTGTTCCGGCTCGGCTCGGTCATCCCCACGCCCGGCGTGTCCTACCAGGCGGTCCAGACCTGCATCGACCAGAGCAAGACCAGCAGCGGGCTGTACAGCCTGATCAACCTCTTCAGCGGCGGAGCGCTGCTCCAGCTGTCGATCTTCGCGCTGGGCATCATGCCGTACATCACGGCGAGCATCATCGTGCAGCTGCTGACGGTGGTGATCCCACGGTTCGAGGACCTGAAGAAGGAAGGCCAGTCCGGCACCGCGCGGCTGACCCAGTACACCCGGTACCTCACCATCGGCCTGGCGATCCTGCAGTCGACCGGTCTGATCGCCCTTGCCCGTCAGCCAGGTCAGCTGTTCTCCGGCTGCCAGGAAGACATCATCTACTCCGACATCGGCATCTTCGGCATCATCGTCATGGTCGTGACGATGACCGCCGGCACCGGCGTCATCATGTGGCTCGGCGAGCTGATCACCGACCGCGGCATCGGCAACGGCATGTCGTTGCTGATCTTCACCTCGATCGCCTCCGGCTTCCCCTCCTCGCTGTGGCAGATCAAGCTGCAGCGCGGCTGGACCCTCTTCACGGTCGTGCTCGCCGCCGGCCTCGTGCTGGTGGCCCTGGTGGTCTTCGTCGAGCAGGCCCAGCGCCGGATCCCGGTGCAGTACGCCAAGCGGATGATCGGCCGGCGCATGTACGGCGGCTCGTCGACCTACATCCCGCTGAAGGTGAACCAGGCCGGTGTCATCCCGGTGATCTTCGCCTCGTCGCTGCTCTACCTGCCGGCGCTCGCGGTCAACCTCACCGACCGCAACAACCCGCCGGGCTGGGCCACCTGGGTGCAGACCTACCTGGTCCGGGGCGACCACCCGATCTACATGGCGCTGTACTTCGGCCTGATCGTGTTCTTCACGTACTTCTACGTGGCGATCACTTTCAACCCGACCGAGGTCGCCGACAACATGAAGAAGTACGGCGGCTTCATCCCGGGCATCCGGGCCGGCCGCCCGACCGCCGAGTACCTCGACTATGTCCTGTCCCGCATCACCCTGGCCGGCGCCATCTACCTCGGCATGATCGCGCTCATCCCGCTCATCGCGCTCGGGCTGTTCCACGCCAACCGGAGCTTCCCGTTCGGCGGCACCGCCATCCTGATCATCGTGGGCGTCGGTCTCGAAACGGTGAAGCAGATCGAGAGCCAGCTCCAGCAGCGCAACTACGAGGGCTTCCTCCGCTAGTGCGGCTCGTACTCGTCGGGCCGCCGGGTGCCGGCAAGGGGACCCAGGCGCAGTTCATCGCGTCGCACTTTGCCGTGCCGAAGATCTCGACGGGGGACATCTTCCGGTCCAACGTCAGCGACGGCACCGACCTCGGCCTCGAGGCCAGGAAGTACATGGATGCCGGTGACCTGGTGCCCGACGAGGTGACCATCGGGATGGTCAAGGACCGGCTGTCCCACGACGACACCAGCGAGGGCTTCCTGCTGGACGGCTTCCCGCGGACGGTCCAGCAGGCCGTGGTGCTGGACGACATGCTGGCCGCCCACGACGTCGGCCTGGACGTCGTGCTCGAGCTCGTGGTGGACGACGAGGAGGTCGTGCGGCGGCTCTCCGGCCGGCGTACCTGCCGGCGGTGCGGCCACGTGTGGCACCTCGACTTCGACCCGCCGGCCACCGAGGGCGTCTGTGACCGCTGCGGCGGCGAGCTGTTCCAGCGCGACGACGACTCCGAGCTCACCATCCGGCACCGGCTCGAGGTGTACGCCGACCAGACCTCCCCGCTGATCGGGTACTACGGCGACCGTGGCCTGCTGAGCGGTGTCGATGCCACCGGTCCGGTCGAGGACGTCACCGAGCGGGCCATCAACGCGCTGCGCCGGTTCGGCGACTGAGCCCGGTACGTCGACGTGTTCCGGAAGCAGGACCGCATGATCCAGATCAAGACGGACGACGAGATCGTCCTGATGCGCGCGGCCGGCCTGGTCGTGGGGCGGACGCTCGAGGCGCTGGCCGCGGCGGTGGCACCCGGGGTCACGACCGGCGAGCTGGACGCGCTGGCGGAGTCGACGATCCGTTCGGCCGGGGCCGTGCCGTCGTTCCTGGGCTACCGGCCGCACCCGTCGATCCCGCCGTTCCCCGGCTCCATCTGCGCGTCCGTCAACGACGAGATCGTGCATGGCATCCCCGGTCAGCGCGTCCTGCGCGACGGCGACATCGTCTCGATCGACTGCGGCGCGATCCTGGCCGGCTGGCACGGAGATGCAGCGGTGACCGTGGGAGTGGGCACGGTGAGCGAGATGGCCCGCGAGCTGATGCGGGTGACCGAGACGTCGATGTGGCACGGGCTCGCCGCCGCCCGGCTCGGCGGCCGCCTGACCGACATCAGCCACGCCGTCGAGAGCTACGCCCGGTCCCAGGGGGACTATGGCGTCGTCGAGGAGTACGGCGGTCACGGCATCGGCACCGAGATGCACCAGGAGCCCCACCTGCTCAACTACGGCCGCCCGGGCCGTGGCCCGACCCTGCGCAAGGGGCTCGCCCTCGCGGTCGAGCCGATGCTGACGACCGGCAGCCGGCACACCCAGGAGCTGGACGACGGATGGACCGTCTCCACGGTCGACGGGGGGCTCTCGGCGCACTTCGAGCACACGGTCGCGGTCACCGAGCGCGGCCCCTGGGTCCTGACCGCGCTCGACGGTGGTGCCCAGCGGCTAGCCGCGCTCGGCGTCACGGCTGCGACCTAGGCTGCCGGGCACGAGCGGGGAGCCCAGGCCGCTCACCT
>JAVEDA010000112.1 GCA_030841195.1 Actinomycetota bacterium
GGCCCGCTGGTCGGCGCCCACCGCCGGGTCGCGGACGATCCGGCGTAGCCGCGGCTCGCCCGCCAGCAGGTGCACGACGGGGAACAGCTCGCCGGCGAGCCGGCGCAGCTCGTCGGGATCGACGTCGGCGGTGAGCTCATCGACCCGCTCCCGACCGGCCGCGAGGGACTGCCTGCTGATACCGCGCATCAGCGGGCGTCCTCCGTGGAGCGGGAGCCGAGGTCGTCGAGGAACCGGTCGACGATCCGGCGCTGGCGCGCGTCGTCGTCCAGCGACTCGCCGACGATCCGCTCGGCCAGCTCTGCGGCCAGCCGACCGAGGTCGGCGCGGACCGCGGCGATGACCTGCTCCCGCTCGGCCACGAGCTGCTGCTCGCCGCGCTCGCGGATCCGACTGGACTCCTCCTCGGCCTTCTCACGCAGCTCGGCGATGATCGCCCGGCCGGCCGCCCGGGCCTCCTCGCGGATCCGGCTGGCGTCAGCCCGGGTCTCCTCGAGCAGGGCCTTGAGGTCGGCCTCGGTCTTCTCGGCCCGCTCCCGAGCCTCCTGGCTGTCCTTGATCTGGCGGTCGATGAAGTCCTGCCGCTGTGTCATCGCGCGGCTCAGCGGCGGCAGCACGTACTTGGACAGCGCCCAGAGCAGGAGGCCGAAGGCCACCAGCTCGGCGATGAACGTGGCGTTGGGCACCAGGAAGTTGCTGTCACCCGCGGTGCTGGCCGCCAGCAGGGCGGGCGCGCTTGTCACGACCATGCCCGGACTACTTCCCCAGGACGAAGACGAAGTAGGCCATGAAGCCCAGGTTGATGAAGTACATGGCCTCGACCAGCCCGACGGTCAGGAACAGGATCGGGAACAGCTGTGCCCGCGCCTCCGGCTGACGCGCCACACCGGCGATGGTCTGGGCACCTGCAAGGCCGTCACCGACGGCTGCGCCGATGGCGCCGCCGCCGAGGGCGAGGCCACCGCCCACCATGGCTCCCGCGGCCTTGATCGCGGTTACGAGCTCGGGATCTGCTGCCACTGTCTCTCCTCGGTTCGGGGCTCCTGCTGCGGAGCCTCGGATGTGCTGTTCGGTCTTGTCGGCGTGCGGTTAGTGCTCTGTTTCCTCGAGCGCGAAGCCGAAGTACAGGATCGTGAGCAGGGCGAAGATGAAGGCCTGGATGGCGCCGATGATGAGGTCGAAGCCCTTCCACAGGCCGTTGGGGAGCCAGAGCAGCCAGGCCGGGATCAGGCCGATGATCGCCAGCATGACACCGCCCGCGAAGATGTTGCCGAAGAGTCGCAGCGCCAGCGTGAACGGCTTGACGATCTCCCCGATGATCTCCAGCGGGATCAGCGCCGCGTAGGGCTCCGCGTAGTGGCGCAGGTAGGAGCGCACACCCTTCTTGCGGATCGCCGTGATGTGCATCCAGACGATCACGGTCAGGGCCAGTGCCAGGGTGAAGTTGATGTCCGCCGACGGCGCCTCGAGGTAGCCGCGGGTCGGGATGAGCCCGAGCCAGTTCGCGATCAGGATGAAGAGGAACAGCGTCAGCGCCAGGGGCACCACGAACGGGGCCACCTGACCCATGCTCGAAGCCACCTGCCGCTCGATCGCGTCGACGATGGTCTCCCACGCCAGCTGCAGCTTGCTCGGCCGGCCGCTGCTCGCGCGGCGGGCCATGTAGAGGCCGACGCCGAACACGATGAGGGCGGCGGCACAGGTGGACCACACCGTGTCGATGTTGAAGGTGAGGCCCAGGAACTCCGCGGTCCGGTGGTGCCCGACCTCGATGTCGGCGGCAAGCAGGGTGCCCGTGCCGCTCATGCGCGCCGAACCTGGCGGGCGAGACCGCCGAACAACGTCACCGTGATCAGCATCTGGAAGGTGGTGAGACCGACGAACACGATCCAGCCGTTGGGCTGGTACGCGAGCGCGATCAGGAAGGCGAACACCGTGACGACCGCGAGGCGCTTGAGGACCCCGAAGCCGATCTGCTTGCGGTCGGTGTCGCCGTTGGTCACCGCGGTCACCAGGGACCGCTGCACGAGCTGGCTGTTGACCACGCCGAGGCCGATGCCGACGGCGAACAGCAAGCCGGCCGAAAGGCTCACGGTCACGGCCAGGACCAGGAAGCCGGCGACCCCGACGGCCGCGGCCAGGATCAGCGTCCGGTTGTAGTTGCGGGCGGCCGAGCGCAGCGCGAGCTTGTAGTCGATCTGCCGGTCGGTCAGCGGGGGGTTCGTCATCGGAAGTACCTCGTGACGATCGATCGGGTGGCGAGGACGGCCGCGGCGACGCCGAGCACGAGTCCGACAAACAGGAAGACGTGCGGCGTCGAGAGCAGCGAGTCGAGGAAGTAGCCCAGCGCCATCCCGGCGCCGACGAGAACGGCGATCAGACCAGCGAGCCCGGTCAGGGTCCCGAACATCGAGAACGGCCCAGGCGCGGATGGCCCCGGAGTTGTGCCCACGGTGACTCCCCACGGCGTGACGGCGACCCGGCCGGGGGACGCGTAGATGAGCATCGACCTACCTCGAACTCGCGGGTGGAACAGGGGCGAATGAGGACGGGGTGAGCGAACCGCCCCCGCCGCCGGAACGCCGACGCTAACACAGGCCATCGGGATCATCGAACCCCGGTCCGGTCAGCGGCGGACGCCTCGGCGCAGGCCGGTGAAAGTGCCTTCGCCACGGCGCAGCCGTGGGATGTTCATGGTCACCACGAGGGCCACCACGACGACCGCCGACAGGCTCACGGCGAACCCCTGGAATGACAGGAATGCCCAGGCCGTGGCACCGAAGGAGATGACCGCGGACCACAGGTACATCACCAGCACCGCGCGGGCATGGCTGTGGCCGCGCTCCAACAGCCGGTGGTGCAGGTGCTGCTTGTCCGGGGCGAACGGCGACCGCCCCGCGGCGGTGCGGCGCACGATGGCGAGCAGTACGTCGAGGAACGGCAGCGCCATTGCCGCCAGCGGCAGCGCGAGCGGCAGCAAGGTGGGCGTGAGGTCCGTCGACACGGAGTTGGGCCCGACGTTTCCGGTGAGGGTGATCGTGGTCGACGCCAGCAGCAGGCCGATCAGCATCGAGCCGGAGTCGCCCATGA
>JAVEDA010000443.1 GCA_030841195.1 Actinomycetota bacterium
CTGTCCCGGCCGATGCAGAGGTAGTCAGCGAAAAAGGCAAACCCATCGCGAGGTGGGGACGCAAAGCCACGGGACCCTCGAGGTCAGCCGGGTTGCCGAACGGAGAGGCTCCTTGGTCCGCACCCTAGACAGGGCTGCTGTCGCGCTTCGCGCGATCATCGCGGTCTGCCTGCTCACCCTCGCAGTGACGGCGTTGCTGCCTGGCTCGCATTCCGGGCACGCCTCGGCTGCACCCTCGTCCCCGCCCGTGCACGTCGTCGGCGTTGCCATCGGCGGTACGTCGATCGGCAACCGGGCCGTCGAGGTCCGGCTGGCCGCCCCGCTGCCAGCGGCCACCACCGCGTCGGTCAGCCTCGGTCATAACAGCGTCCGCTGGGCCTGCGCGAGCCGCTCCGGGCACCCGAGGCTGCTCACCTGCCCGGTATCGGGGCCCGCGGCGCGAATGTCCGATCCGCGCCATATGGTGGTGGTGCATATCTGAGCGAGCAAGGACACATTCCACAAGCCGGGCTGGCCCGAACGGGCTGGTGCTGGCGCACTACCGGGTGGTTTCCACGCCGGAAGGTGCTGTCTTGGGCTCCTGGTACTCCAGCACCACCGCGGCTGGCCCGATCAACGACCTGTCCTCGTCGATCTCGTCAGCCAGTCAACCCAGGAGCCCCGATGAACCGCATTTCCGCCCTGTGGCGGTCTTCCCCCCGCGCGCTGCTGCTCGGCCTCGGGACGATCGGCCTCGCCGCCGCCGTCACGGTGGGCTCCGGCGCTGACTTCACCTCCACCTCGGCCAACCCCAGCAACATCTTCACGGCCGGCACGATGACGCACTTCAACAGCAAGGCGGGTGCGGCGATCCTCACCCCCTCTTCGCTGATGCGGCCCGGCGACACCGCGAGCGGCACCGTCGACATCCAGAACACCGGCTCCCTGAGCGGCAACTTCAGCCTGGCCAAGACGGTCTCGGCCGAGACGGCCGGCTTTGCCAGCAAGCTCACCATCGTCATCACTGACAACGGCGACCCGTCCTGTGTCGTGTCGTGCCCGAGCCCGGTCGGCGTCTACTCCGGCACCGTGGCGGCCATGGGCAGCCAGGCACTGGGCGCGTTCGCTGCCGGCGCGACGCACCGCTACAGCTTCGTGGTGACCTTCCCGAACACCGGCGCCCCCGGTGCCGGTGCCGACAACGCCTACCAGGGCGCTACCGCGACGGTGCTCTACACCTGGACCGCTACCTCCTAGCGGAGACCTCCAGCGTCCACCACGTCGTCCAAGGGAGACCAGGATGAGCACGATCGCCGACGGCCCGTCGGCGGTGACGGCAGCAGCCGTCGCCGCACCGGCGGGCCGCCGGCGTGTCCTGCTCACGACCGCGACGGTGCTGGCGACCGCAGCTCTGGCCGCGTACTGCCTCCTGCTGGTCGTGCCCAACGTGCTGGGGTTCCAGCGCTACGTGCTGACGGGTGGGTCGATGGAGCCCACCCTGCACCGGGGCTCGCTCGTCTTCGACAAGGTGGCGCCGGTCGAGGACCTGGCCGTCGGAGACGTCATCACCTACGTGCCGCCCGGTGCGTCCCGGCCGCTGTCGCACCGCATCACGTCGGTCACCCATGACGACAAAAACGGCCTGGTCTTCACCAGCAAGGGCGACGCGAACGACGCCGCCGACCCGTGGAAGTTCACCCTCGACGACCAGGTGCAGGCCAAGGTCGTCTTCACCGTCCCGTGGGCGGGCTACCCGTTGTGGGTCCTCGGCAGCCCGCTGTCCCGACTGCTGCTGATCGGCGGTCCCGCGATGGCGATCGCGATCATCACCGGCCGCCGGCTCTGGCGGCAGGCAGGTGAGCTGGTGGCCGCCGAGGCCCAGGACCTCTACCCGGCGCCGGCAGAGGACGAGCGGCTGCCGGTGGCATCGTGACGAGGGCTCCGCTCCTCGTGGCGACACTGCTCGTCGCCGTTACCGCCCTGGGCGCGTCGGTCCCGTCGTCCGGTGCCGACCTCACCTGGGCCAGCAGCAACCCGGGGAACACGCTGACCGGGGACAGCCCGGGTCGCTATCTGCACGGCTACAGCCAGGCCACCGACCCGACCGGCCTCACGCCCTATGCCGCGGTGTCGGGCTCTCCTGCTGTGCCGGCGGCGACCGGCGTCGACAGCACCTTGAGCGTCAACCTCGGCAGCTACAAGAACGTCACCACCGCCACGATCACCCGGGTGCTCGTCGTCGCCGCGCCGAACCCGCTCCCGACCGGCATCACGGCGGTCACGGTCCGGATCGCCTTGGCTGTCGACCCGGCGAGCGGGCTGCAGCCGATCACCGCGACGACGTTCGCGGCCGCGAACGGCACCGGGACGTGCAGCGGCAGCACCGTCTCCCTCGCGGCCGGCAACCGGTGCCAGCTCAACCTCACGATCACCACCCGGGTGAACCAGGGGTTCGCCAACAACTCGTCCTACACGCCGGTGCTGTACCTGATCGCGAACTTCACCGGGTACACCGGCAGCAGCTTCCTGGACTACCCGGTACCGGTCGCGATCTCGACGTCCTGACCGGCAGCCCTAGGCTGCCCGCATGACGGACCTTGACCTCGAGACGGCAGGTGTCGCCGACGTCCAGGCGGCGATGGCGGACGGTGCCACGACGAGCGCCGACCTGGTCGCCGGTTACCTGGCCCGGATCGAAGCGCTGGACCGGCGCGGCCCCGCGGTGCACGCGATCCGCTGCCTGGCCCCGGACGCGACCGACCAGGCCGGACGGCTGGACGCCGAGCGACGGGACGGGAAGGCACGTGGCCCGCTGCACGGCGTACCGGTGCTGGTGAAGGACAACATCGACGTGGCGGGCCTCCCCACCACGGCCGGTGCCCTCGCACTCGAGCACTCAGTGCCCGATCGCGACGCCGCGCTGGTGACCCGGCTGCGCGAGGCCGGCGCGGTGATCCTCGGCAAGACCAACCTCACCGAGCTGGCCAACTTCATGGCCGAGCACATGCCCAGCGGTTACTCCTCGCTCGGCGGCCAGGTCCTCAACCCGTACGACGTGAGCCTGACCCCGTGCGGATCGAGCAGCGGCTCCGGGGCGGCGGCCGCCCTCGGCCTTGCCACCGTCACCGTCGGCACCGAGACCGACGGCTCGATCCTCTGCCCCAGCAACGCGCAGAGCCTGGTCGGGCTCAAGCCCACCCTCGGCCTGGTCAGCGGCGACGGGATCCTGCCGATCGCCACCAGCCAGGACTGCGCCGGCCCGATGTGCCGGAGCGTGGCCGACGCGGCCGCCCTGCTCGGTGCCCTCGTCGGGGCGGACTACGCGGCCGCCCTGCGGCCCGGCGCCCTCGACGGCACCCGG
>JAVEDA010000467.1 GCA_030841195.1 Actinomycetota bacterium
GTCAACGGGTCCGACGCCACCTACGACGTCGACCCGACCATCGCGTCGGTGCAGGCCGCCAACACCAAGCTGGCCCGCATCCTCTGACCAGCGCTCCACAGAATCGTTGCCGCCGACATCGGATAGCCCTTCGGGGCCAGGGTGCCCGGATCGCTATCCGATGCCGGCGGAACGCGGAGTCCACCACCTTCGCGCCCGTTCCGGCTGCGGATCGATTGACGGGCCTCGGTGAGGCGCGCAGATTGAAGTACGACCACCCACCTTGGGAGGGGCACATGTACGTGCTACAGGCGATCGAGTGCAAGCTGGGCCGGCACAAGTGGGGCCCGCTGGAAGGCGACAACTGGGGCGGCTTCCACACCTGCACCTACTGCAAGAAGTCCAAGCGGCTTACCTCGGAGCACCGGGCCGAGGCGCACGACCACGTGGAGCGTGGTCACTAGCTCGCAGGGTAGGGCGGTGCTTCCTCCACCCGGGCACCGCCGTGTGCGGCTAGCAACCGGAAGTAGCCGAGCGTCAGGACCAGTGCCAGGAACGGTGACACGAGGGTCCCGGACACGATGCTGCTGACGAAGTTGGCCGCCGCGGTGGGCAGCGCGGAAAAGATGATCCCCAGGACCAGTCCGACCGCGAGCATCACCACGAACACCAGCACGAGGGTGCCGAACACCTGCCACCCGAACCCACGCACGAGCTCGCGGCTGCGCGAGAACGCCTCCGTCGTCCCGGCTCCCTCGAGCACGATGACGGGCACGATCAGGCACCAGATCGTGAGCAGGTAGAGGCCGGGTGCGATCAGCAGGACGAGCCCGATCCCGATCGCGAGGCCCGCGAGGATGGACGCGACGGCAACCCGGCCGACCGCCGGTCGGGCCGCCTGCAGGGTCTCGCCGAACGAGAGGTCCACCCGACCGTCGCGCACGTCTTCGACGGCCTTGACCAGCGTCGCTTGCAACAGGAAGCCAGCGACGATGCTCACGACTGCAGCGAGCAGGGCGCCGACAGGCCCCAGCACACCGAAGACCGCTTGGATGATGCCGGCCACCAGGTAGACGGCGAAGGCGATCGTGAGCAGGTGGCGGGCGTGCGCCTTGTACATCGCCCAGGCTTCGGCGAGGACACCAGCGAGAGGGTTCACGGCCGGAAGACTAGACCTAACCGGCCATGAGTCGTTGCCGGCCCCTCAGTCGAGGCGGTCGACCTCGGTCAGCGCGACCGCCGCCGCGCCGACCTCGTCGGACGCGGCGAGGTCCACGACCGCGCTGATGCCCCAGTCGTGGTCGCCGGCCGGGTCGTCGAAAATCTGGCGCACCCGCCACCGACCAGGCTCCTCGGTGATCACGATCAGCGCGGGCCCACGTGCGTCACCGCCGGTCTGCAGCACGTCGTGGTCCGTGTAGTAGCCGGCCATCGCGTCGGCCCACGCGTCGGCGTCGAAGCCGGCCTCGGCGTCCAGCTCACCGAGCAGGTCGTAGCGCCGCAGCGCCGCGAGCTCCACCCGGCGGAACATCGCGTTGCGCACAAGCACCCGGAAGGCGCGGACGTTGCTCGTGACCGCAGGCGGCTTCTCGTCGATCAGCCGGACACCCTCGACCTCGACCACCTCCGGCGACGCCAGCCGCTCCCACTCGTCCAGCAGGGACGAGTCGACCTGGCGCACCAGCTCGCCGAGCCACTCGGTGAGGTCGCGCAGCTCCTCGGTGCGCATCGAGTCCGGCACGGTCTGCTTGAGCGCCTTGTAGGAGTCCGCCAGGTAACGCAGCACCAGCCCCTCGGAGCGGGCGAGCTGGTAGTGACCGACGTACTCGGTGAAGGTCATGGCCCGCTCGGACATGTCCCGGGCAACCGACTTGGGCTTGAGCTCGTAGTCCGCGACCCACGGGTGCCCCTTGCGGTAGGTCTCGTAGGCGGCGGTCAACAGCTCCATCAGGGGCTGCGGATAGGTCACGTCCTCGAGCAGCTCCATCCGCTCGTCGTACTCGATGCCCTCGGCCTTCATCGCCGCCACCGCCTCGCCACGGGCCTTGTTGCGCTGCGCGGACAGCACCTGGCGCGGGTCCTCGAGGGTGGACTCGAGCACCGACAGGGCGTCCAGCGCGTACGTCGGTGAGTCGCGGTCCAGCAGCTCCAGCGAGGCGACCGCGAACGGCGACAGGGGCTGGTTGAGAGCGAAGTCCGGCTGCAGGTCGATGGTCAGGGCAACAGCCCGGCCGTCCGGGCCCGGCGGGTCGATGCGCTGCACCACGCCGCCCGCGAGCAGTGCCCGGTAGATCGCGATGGCGCGCTTGATGTGGTTCAGCTGTGCCGCCCGCGGCTCGTCGTTCTCCTCGAGCAGGTGCCGCATGGCAGTGAACGGGTCGCCGGGCCGGGCGATCACGTTGAGCAGCATCGCGTGTGAGACCCGGAAGCTCGACGTCAGCGGCTCAGGTGCGGCCGCGACCAGCCGGTCGAAGGTCGGCTCGCCCCAGGACACGAAGCCGTCCGGCGCCTTCTTCTTCACGATCCGGCGCAGCTTCTTCTCGTCGTCGCCGGCCTTGCGTCGCAGCCGCTCGTTCTCGACGTCGTGGTCGGGCGCCTGCACGACGACGGTGCCCGCCGTGTCGTAGCCCGCCCGGCCCGCGCGCCCCGCCACCTGGTGGAACTCGCGTGCGGTCAGGTGCCGCACCTTCACCCCGTCGTACTTCGACAGCGAGGTCACCAGCACCGTGCGGATCGGCACGTTGATGCCCACGCCGAGCGTGTCGGTGCCGCAGACCACCTTGAGCAGCCCGGCCTGGGCGAGCGTCTCCACCAGCCGGCGGTAGCGCGGCAGCATCCCCGCGTGGTGCACGCCGATGCCGTGCCGCACCAGCCGCGTCAACGTCCGGCCGAACCCGGCCGAGAAGCGGAAGCCCCCGACGGCCTCGGAGATGGCATCCCGTTCGGCCCGGGTCGCGACGTTGATGCTGGTCAAGGCCTGGGCCCGTTCCAGTGCGGCGGCCTGGGTCGGGTGCACGACATAGACCGGTGCCTGCCCGGTCGCCAGCAGCTCCTCGAGGGTCTCGTGCACCGGCGTACGGGCGTAGTAGAAGTGCAGCGGCACCGGTCGCTCGTCGGTCGAGACCACCGACGTCGCGCGGCCGGTACGCCGCGCGAGGTCGTCCCGGAAGCGGCTGACGTCGCCCAGGGTCGCCGACATCAGCAGGAACTGCGCCCGCGGCAGCTCGAGCAGCGGCACCTGCCAGGCCCAGCCGCGCTCGGGGTCGGCGTAGTAGTGGAACTCGTCCATCACGACCAGGCCGAGGTCCGCGTCGGCGCCCTGGCGCAGCGCCTGGTTCGCGATCACCTCGGCCGTCGCGGTGAGGATCGGCGCCTCCGGGTTGACCGCTGCGTCGCCCGTGAGCATGCCGACGTTCTCGGCGCCGAAGGTCGCGCACAGCGCGAAGAACTTCTCCGACACGAGTGCCTTGATCGGCGCCGTCCAGACCCCTCGCTCACCGCGGGCCAGCGAGGCGAACAGGGCCCCGGTCGCGACCAGGCTCTTGCCCGAGCCGGTGGGCGTCGCGAGCACGACGTTGCTGCCCGAGACGAGCTCGATCAGCGCCTCGGTCTGGGCCGGGTAGAGCTCCAGCCCCTGCTCGCCGGCCCAGGCGGAGAACGCGTCGAACAGCGAGTCCGGGTCGGGGTCGGCGGGCACCCGGGCGGCGAGCGTCATCACCGCCCATCCTGCCCGACGAGCTCGTATGACGGGGGTAGGCATGTTCACGTGACCTGTGACACACTCTCGCGGGCGCTGAGGCAGTTGGCGCCACATTGTCGCTATCTCGAGAGGACCTATCCGTGAGGAAGCTCACCAAGAGCGCGGCCGTCGGGTTCGCCGGCGCTGCCCTGCTGGTTGCCGGAGTGCAGCAACCGGCCGGCGCCGCACCCGTGGCGATGGACGGCGCCACCGCCGCCACCGCCAAGGCCGCCCCCCACCGGTCGGACAACCGGCCCGGACCCCTGACCGCGAAGCGGATCGCCCTGCGCAAGGCCGCCATCGACAAGGTGGCCAAGGGCAAGGCCGACCCGAACGACGACGGCGTCGTCCAGCTCGCGGACAACCAGTTCGCGGAGGCCGCGACCACCGGTACCGACCAGATCTTCACGATCCTCGCCGACTTCGGCACCGACGGGACAAAGAAGCTGGGCGACACACCCGGGCCCGTGCACAACGAGATCCAGGAGCCGGACCGCACCAAGGACAACTCGACGGCCTGGACCGCGGACTTCAACAAGGCCTACTACGAGGACCTGTTCAACGGCCCGGGCGAGTCGATGAAGACCTACTACTCGGCCCTGTCCAACGGTGCCTACACGGTCGAGAACACGGTGTCCGACTGGGTCACCGTGCCGCACAACGGCTCGTACTACGGCGACAACTCCGTGGAGGACTTCGGCGGGGCCTGGGCCTTCATCCAGGACGCGGGCAACGCCTGGTACGAGGATCAGCTCAAGACCAAGACGCCGCAGCAGATCAAGGACTATCTGTCCCAGTTCGACGTCTGGGACCGCAACGACTTCGACAACGACGGCGACTTCAACGAGGCGGACGGCTACATCGACCACTTCCAGGCCGTGCACGCCGGTGAGGGCGAGGACGCCGGTGGCGGCTCGCTCG
>JAVEDA010000475.1 GCA_030841195.1 Actinomycetota bacterium
CCGCGTCCGCCACCGGCACCGCCGCCAAGCGGGCCACCAAGCGCACCTCGACGACGGCCAAGAAGAACGCCGCCACGACGCGCAGCACCGCCAAGGGCGCCAGCACGTCGGCACGCAAGACCACCAAGTCGGCGGCCAAGGCCACCAAGGCCGGCGCCAGCAAGGTCGGCCAGTAGCACCAGCTCGACCGTCCGCGGCCCGTCCCCCTCAGTGGGGGGGCGGGCCGTAGTCTTGCTCGGGTGAACATCGTCGGCAGCGTCCAGGGCTTCGTCCTCCTCCTGTTGGGGATCGGGTCGTTGATCCTCACCGGTTTCGCCTTCTTCGACGTGCTCCGCCGCAAGGGCGCGCTGTTCCCGCACGTCGGCAAGCTCACCAAGCCCGTCTGGCTGGCCATCCTGGGTGTCGCGTTCCTCATCGCGATCGTCTCGCTGAACTACCCGATCGGCCTTCTCAACGTCGTCGGCGTGGTGGCCGCCGGCGTCTACCTCGCCGACTTGCGGCCCAAGCTCAAGCAGGTCGGTGGTGGCGGCGGGTCGAACTACGGCCCCTACGGCCCCTACTGAGGTGGCCACCGACACGCATGGCCGCACCAGCCGGCTCGAGCTCACCGACCAGACACTGCGCGAGTGGGACGCCGTCGTCCTGGACGCCTCGCCCGAGGGGATCGTGCTCGACCGGTCCGCGTTCTACCCCGGCGGCGGTGGCCAGCCGCCCGACCACGGCGTCCTGCTGTGGGGCGGGGTGCAGACCCGCATCGTCGGCGCCCGCCGGGCCGACGACCTGGTGCTCGTCCCAGCCGAGGGCGATCCGGTTCCACCAGTCGGTACGCCGGTGAGAGGCGCCGTCGAGGACGACCGGCGTACCGCCCTGATGCGCACGCACTCCGGCCTGCACCTGCTGTCCGGCGTCGTGTTACGCGACTTCGGCGCACTGGTCACCGGCGGCAACATGGAGCCGCTCGAGGCCCGGATGGACTTCAACCTGCCGGAGGTGCCCGAGGGCTTCAAGGACCGGGTCGCCGAGGCCTGCAACGTCGAGGTGATGGCCGACCGGGCCATCGAGGTCAGCACCATGCCGCGGGCCGAGGCGTTCGCCACCCACCCGGACCTGATCCGCACCGCCACCGACCTGCTGCCGCCCGAGCTCGAGGTGGTGCGGATCGTGGACATTGTCGGGCTGGACACCCAGGCCGACGGCGGCACGCACGTGACGTCGACCGCCCAGATCGGGCGGATCGAGGTGGTCAAGGTCGAGAGCAAGGGCAAGGGATTCCGCCGGCTGCGGGTGCGGCTGGTCAACCCCGGCTGACCCAGACGAGCAGCGGCCTGCCGTAGAACTGCTCGGACAGTCCCTGCAGGTCGAGCCCGAGCCGCCGGCAGACGGCCTGGGAGGCCGTGTTGCGCTCGTCGGTGAGCGCCAGCACCTCGGCCAGGCCGGCGGCATGGCCGCGGTCCAGGGCCCCGCGGGCGGCCTCGGTCGCGTAGCCGTGTCCCTGGCTGTCCGGGTGCAGCGCCCAGGCCACCTCGACCGGGACGTCCAGGCCTTGCCCACCGTCGACCTTGACCAGCGCCACCGTGCCCACCGCCACGCCGCTGGACCGCGTCGTCACGGCCCACCAGCCGTACGGCGACCCGGCGGCCCGCTCCGCGCCGTTTCGGCGCAGTGCCCGCTGTACCCGCTCGGCGGCCATCTGTCGCGAGGTCATCGGGGTCGGCACCGAGCCGAGGAAGCGCACCACGTCGGCGCGCGAGTACATGTCCAGCAACCGGTCGGTGTCCTCGGGCTGCCAGTCGCGGATCGCCAGCCGCTCGGTCTCGAACACCGGCTCGGCGTGCGGCAGGCTGGTCACGTGGACATCGTGGCAGTGCAGGGCGACATCACCGAGCAGCAGGTGGACGCGGTCGTGAACGCCGCCAACTCCTCGCTGATGGGCGGCGGCGGGGTGGACGGCGCGATCCACCGCCGGGGCGGCCCGGCGATCCTGGCCGCCTGCCGCGAGCTGCGCGCGACCACGCTGCCCGACGGGCTGCCCGCCGGCCAGGCGGTGGCGACGACCGCGGGCAACCTGCCGGCCCGCTGGGTGATCCACACCGTCGGACCGGTCTGGTCTGCCACGGACGACCGCAGCGCGGTGCTCGCGTCGGCGTACCGGGAGTCGTTGCGCGTGGCCGAGGAGCTGGGCGCCACCACCGTGGCGTTCCCGGCCGTCTCGGCCGGCGTCTACGGCTGGCCGATGGCCGACGCCGCCCGGATCGCGGTCGAGACCGTGCGCGCCCATGACGCACAAAGCGTCCGCGAGGTGCGCTTGGTGCTCTTCGGCCCGGAGGCGTACGCCGCCTTCACCGCTGCGCTCGCCCCCTGACCCCTGACAAGATCCTTTGGACGCCGACACACCAGTTCTGCGGCGTGTCTGGTGCGGGAGCGTCCAGTTTGGGAGGCGGTACGCCGGCCATCCCAGCAGTCCCTGTGTCGGGAAGCGGTCCGCGGGCCAGCCCAGCGTTCGCTCAGCTGGGGCGGCGGTCGACCTTGTGCTGGGCGGCCTGGGCCAGCGGCTTGACCACCAGCAGGTCGATGTCGACGTGCGGCGGCCGGGTCACGCACCAGGCCACGCAGTCGGCGATGTCGTCGGCGGTGAGCGGGGCGTCGACGCCCTCGTAGATCTTCGCGGCCCGCTCGGCGTCGCCGCGGAACCGGACGGTCGAGAACTCCTCGGTGGCCACCATGCCCGGCGCGATCTCGGTGACCCGCACCGGTTGCCCCAGCAGCTCGAGCCGCAGCGTCTCGGCCAGCGCGGCGGCGCCGTGCTTCGCGGCCGTGTAGCCGCCGCCTCCTTCGTAGACGATCCGGCCGGCAGTCGAACCCATCACGACGATGTGCCCCTGCCCGCTCGCCACCAGCGCGGGCAGCAGGGCCTGGGTGACCTGCAACGCGCCGATCACGTTCACCTCGAACATCGCCCGCCAGTCGGCGGGGTCGGCCTCGGCAACGGTCTCCATCCCGAACGCGCCACCCGCGTTGTTGACCAGCACGTTCAGCGAGCCGCCGACCTCGGCCGCCAGCGCCGCCACCGACTCGGCGGAGGTCACGTCCAGGCTGACCGGACGCAGCGCGTCGCCGAGCTCGTCCCGCAGCGCGTCCAGCCGGTCGCGCCTGCGGGCGGCGGCCCACACGTCGTACCCCTCGCTGATCAGGCGGCGGGCGGTGGCCGCCCCGATGCCGCTGCTCGCGCCCGTCACGACCGCGGTTC
>JAVEDA010000503.1 GCA_030841195.1 Actinomycetota bacterium
GTGACGGCGACCCACAACCACCCGCTGCGGGTCCTCAACGAGCGCGGCTTCGTGGTGTGGCGCAAGGCCGGCGACATCAAGCCCGGTGACCACCTGGTGTCGGCACTGTTCGGCGCTGTCGAGGCGGCGTCCGGTGACGGGCTGAGCGAGGACGAGGCCGTGCTGCTGGGCTACCTGGTGGCCGAGGGCAGCATGAAGGGCCGCAACGCGATCCGGTTCACCAACTGGGACCCCGAGGTCTCGGCGGAGTACACCGCGCTGATGGAGGGCCTGTTCGGGGTCACCGTGCGGCACTACGACGACAAGGAGCACTGCGTCTTCGACACGAAGCTGCGTGCCGTTTTCGCCGACCGGTACGGCCAGGACTACGTCAACGCGGCAGGCAAGACGGTGCCGCACTGCGTCCGGGTCGGGGGCCACAAGATCCAGCGCGCCTTCCTGTCCGCCCTGTACGAGGGCGACGGCTGGATCGACACCAGCTCCACGGTCGGGCTGGGCAGCGCCTCCGAGCAGCTCGTGCGCGACGTGCAGATGCTGCTCAACGGCCTGGGCATCCCCGCGACAGTGTCCTCGAGCTACAACCCGATCTACGAGCGCGACTACTGGACCGTGACGGTGAACCCGTCGGTGACGCACCGGTTCCTGACCGAGGTCGGGTTCCGGTCCGAGCGCCGGCGCCAGCAGGTCGAGGCCCACTTCGTCCCCTCCACCCGCGATCCGCAGTTCGAGAACGTCCCGCACCTCGCCCCGCTGCTCCGCGACCTGCGGGACGACTGCGGCGGCGACCGCGAGTTCGACCGGATCGCGGGAGACCTGTTCCGGTCAGACTTCGAGCTGTCCTGCTCGCGCCAGCGGCTGGCGAAGATCGTGGCGTGGTTCGACGCACGGGTTGGTCGCCTATCGGCCAGCTCGGCCGCGATGGTCGAGCACCTGCGGGCACTCTCCGTCGCCCAAGTGACCTACGAGAGCGTCGTCACGGTCGAGGACGCCGGCGTCCAGCCGACCTTCGACGTGATGCTGCCCGAGACGCACAGCTTCCTGGCAAACGGCGTGCTCTCCCACAACACCACAGTGGCGCTGCACGCGATCGCCAACGCGCAGAAGGCCGGCGGCATCGCGGCGTTCATCGACGCCGAGCACGCCCTCGACCCCGACTACGCGCAGAAGCTCGGCGTCGACACCGACGGCCTGCTGGTGTCGCAGCCCGACACCGGCGAGCAGGCGCTCGAGATCGCGGACATGCTGATCCGGTCCAACGCGCTGGACATCATCGTCATCGACTCGGTCGCCGCACTCGTGCCGCGCGCCGAGATCGAGGGCGAGATGGGTGACAGCCACGTCGGCCTGCAGGCCCGGCTGATGAGCCAGGCGCTACGGAAGCTCACCGGCGCGCTGCACAACTCCAAGACGACCGCGATCTTCATCAACCAGCTGCGTGAAAAAATAGGCGTGATGTTTGGAAGTCCAGAGACCACCTCGGGCGGCAAGGCGCTGAAGTTCTACGCGTCGGTCCGGCTGGACGTGCGACGGATCGAGACGCTCAAGGACGGCCAGGAGGCGGTCGGCAACCGGGTCCGGGTCAAGGTCGTCAAGAACAAGGTGGCACCGCCGTTCCGCCAGGCCGAGATGGACCTGATGTTCGGTTCTGGCATCAGCCGCGAGGGCGGCCTGATCGACGTTGGTGTCGAGCAGGGCTTCGTCAAGAAGGCCGGCGCTTGGTACACCTACGAGGGCGACCAGCTCGGTCAGGGCAAGGAGAACGCGCGGGCCTTCCTGCGCGACAACCCTGACCTGACCGACGAGCTGGAGAAGCGGATCAAGGAGAAGCTCGGCATCGGGGCGAAGCTCGACGAGCCCATCGAGCCGCCGGCTGTGTCGCCCGCCGACATCTGAGCATGGCCGCACAGCCCCTCCCGCACCGGCGACGGTTCCGGCCGGCCGGGGGCGGTCCGACCGGACCGACCCCCGGCAGCCCGGCCGACTCCGGACCGGAGCCGGACCCCGAGTCGGTGGCCCGCACCATCGTGCTCCGGCGGCTGACCGACGCACCGCGATCCCGGGCCGAGCTCGCGGCCGACCTGGCCGCCCGCAACGTGCCGGTCGAGGTGTCCGACCGGGTACTCGACCGGTTCACCGAGGTCGGGCTGGTCGACGACGCCGCGTTCGCGAGTGAGTGGGTGCGGTCCCGGCACGCCACCCGCGGGCTGTCCCGGAGCGCGCTGCGACGCGAGCTTCGCGGCAAGGGTGTCGACGACGAGACCGTGACGACGGCCGTGGACGTGATCGGCGTCGACGACGAGGAGGCCGCGGCCCGCGCGCTGGTCGCCCGGCGGCTGCCGGGCACCCGTCGGCTGCCGCGGGAGGCGCGGATCCGGCGGCTGGTCGGGCAGCTGGCACGAAAGGGCTACCCCGGCGGGCTTGCCGTCCGGGTGGTGCGCGAGGCCTTGGCCGAGGAGGGCGACACCGACGACGTCGGCGTGGACCTCGGGGTCGATGTCGGCGCGGACGTCGACTCCTTGACCGACCTGTGACCCGGCCGTAGCCTCCGAGAACGGGCAGCCCGGACGCGACCGGCCACCTCGCAGTGGCCGCCGCCGGACCGAGGAGGCGGAGTGGACGTCGCGGTCCTCGTGGTCCTGGGCCTGGTTCTCGCCGTCGTTGTCGTCCTCGTCGTCCAGCATACGGTCGCGTTGCGGCGGTCCCGCGACGACGGCCCGGTGCTCACCGAGCTGGAGCGTCGGGAGCACAGGGCGGCCGAGCGCGAGGACCGGTTGGACGCCCGTCAGGCCCAGCTCGACGAACGGTCCCGCGACCTGGCCGCCACCGAGGTAGCCCTGGCCGCCCGGCAGGTGGCTCTGGACCGGATCGAGGACGACCGCCGGCACGTGCTGGAGCAGGCCGCCGGGCTGACCGCCGAGCAGGCGCGCTCCGAGCTGGTCGCGGCTGTCGAGCACCAGGCCAAGAGGGACGCCGCGGTGGTCGTTCGCGAGATCGAGGGCAAAGCGCAGGCCGAGGGCGAGGCGCTGGCCCGGGAGATCGTCGTCGGCGCCATCCAGCGGCTCGCGACCGAGCAGACCACCGAGTCGGTGGTCTCGGTGCTGCACCTGCCCGGCGACGACATGAAGGGCCGGATCATCGGCCGCGAGGGCCGCAACATCCGAGCCTTCGAGCAGACGACCGGCGTCAACCTGATCATCGACGACACCCCCGAGGCGGTGCTGCTGTCCTGCTTCGACCCGGTTCGGCGCGAGACCGCGAGAGTCGCACTCGAGGCGCTGGTGCTGGACGGTCGGATCCACCCGCAGCGCATCGAGGACGCCTACGAGAAAGCATGTGGCGAGGTCGACGCCCGGTGCCAGCGGGCCGGCGAGGACGCGGTGGTCGAGGTCGGCATCACCGACCTGCACCCCGGGCTGGTCACACTGCTCGGGCGGCTGCACTACCGCACGTCGTACGGCCAGAACGTCCTCAAGCACGTGCTCGAGTCGGCGCACCTGGCCGGCTTGATGGCGGCCGAGCTGGGCCTGGACCCGGTCCCGGTCCGGCGGGCGGCGCTGTTGCACGACATCGGGAAGGCACTGACCCACGAGGTCGAGGGCTCGCACGCCGCGGTCGGCGCCGACGTGGCCCGGCGCTGCGGCGAGCACGAGGAGGTCGTGCACGCGATCGCGGCCCACCACGACGAGATCGAGCCACGCACTCTCGAGGCCGTGCTGGTGCAGGCTGCCGACGCGATCAGCGGCGGCCGACCCGGCGCCCGCCGGGAGTCGCTGGAGTCCTACGTGACCCGGCTGCAGCGGCTGGAGCAGATCGCGCTGGGGCACGAGGGCGTCGACAAGGTCTACGCGATGCAGGCCGGCCGCGAGGTGCGGGTGATGGTGCTCCCCGACACGGTGGACGACATCCAGGCACAGGTGCTGGCCCGCGAGATCGCCAAGCAGGTGGAGCACGAGCTGACCTATCCCGGCCAGATCCGGGTCACGGTCGTGCGCGAGTCTCGGGCCACCGAGGTCGCCCGCTGACCGTAGGGTCGAACGGTGAGCAGCTCCCTGGGCGCACTGACGCGTCGGGTCCTCGGCGCCGTCATCCGACGGCCTGGCAGTTCGCCGAAAGCCATGGGTGCCCCCAGTACGCCGCGCGCCACGGTGCCCACGACCGTGCGGTCAGGCCCGCCCAGCGGCCGCCACCTCGACTACGCGCCGGACCTCGACGGCCGGGCCGACCCGGGCGAGATCGTCTGGACCTGGGTCCCCTACGAGGAGGACGCCAGCCAGGGCAAGGACCGGCCCGTCCTCGTGGTCGGCCGCGACGGCGACCGGCTGCTGGGTCTGATGCTGAGCAGCCAGGACTACCACCACGGCGACCGGAACTGGCTCGGGCTCGGGGCCGGCGCCTGGGACGGTGAGCACCGGCCCAGCTGGGTCCGGCTGGACCGGGTGATCGACGTCCCGGAGGACGGCATCCGGCGCGAGGGTGCGGTCCTCGACCGGTCGAGGTTCGGCAACGTCGCGGCCGCCTTGCGCCGCGACCACGGCTGGCACTGAGAGCCACGATGCCCGGCCCGCGGCGACGCGACGTGCTGCGGCTCGGCGCCGCGGCTGCGGCGACCACGGCCGCCGCGGCGTGCACCGGCGGCTCCGGCGGCGCCACAGCCCCGCCCCGCCCGAGCGGCGGCACAACGACCGCCCCGGCGTCGACCAGCGTCGCCTCGCCCGCAGCGCCCGACTGGGCTCGGCTGGCCGACCAGCTCCGCGGCGACCTGGTGCGACCGGGCAACCCGCGCTACGACCGGGCCCGCGAGCTGTTCGACCCGCGCTTCGACAACGTCCACCCACAGGCCGTCGTCTACTGCGCGACTGCGCGCGACGTCGCCACGACCGTGACGTTCGCCCGCGACGCCGGCCTGCCGCTCGCCCTGCGCTCGGGCGGCCACTCCTACGCCGGCTGGTCGACCGGCACCGGGGTGGTTGTCGACGTGAGCCGCATCTCCGCCGTCCGGGTGTCCGGCGCCACCGCCGAGGTCGGTGCCGGTGCCCGGCTGATCGACGTGTACGCCGGGGTGGCCGCGAGCGGGCAGGCGCTGCCCGCTGGGTCGTGCCCCACCGTCGGCGTCGCCGGCCTGACCCTCGGCGGCGGCCAAGGTGTGCTGTCCCGCGCCTGGGGCCTGACCTGCGACAGCCTCATCGACGTCGACCTGGTGACCGCCGACGGCCGCCTCGTCACCGCCGATGCCCGGACCGAGCCGGACCTGTTCTGGGCCTGCCGCGGCGGTGGCGGCGGCAGCTTCGGCGTCGCCACCAGGTTCCGTTTCCGGCTGCGGCCCGCGCCGCAGGTCACCTCCTGGTACCTCCGTTGGGACTACGTCCATGCCGCCGACGTTCTCACCGGCTGGCAGCGGTGGGCCGTCGGGTCGCCACGCGCGATGTGGTCGACCTGCAAGCTGCTCACCCGGCCCGGCGAGGCCACCCCGTCGGCCCAGGTGAGCGGCAGCTGGGTCGGCTCGCCGGTCGGGCTCGGGCCGGCGATGGCCGTCCTGGTCGACCAGGTCGGGCACCCGGCGGCCGGCTCCAGCCGCGCGACCCACAGCTACCTCGGTGCGATGCTCGCCTTCGCCGGGTGCGCCACGGTCGCAGCCGCCCGGTGCAGCACCCCGCGGACGACCTTCGGCGCCGCCTCCCACGTCCTCACGACCACCGCACCGGACCGGGCCGTCGCGCTGGCCGTCGAGCAGGTGGCCGAGCGGCACCAGGAGAACCACCCGCGGCAGGCCGGGGTCTCGTTCGACGTCCTCGGCGGCGCCGTCGCGGACCTCGCGCCCGGGGACACCGCCTTCCCCTACCGCCGGGCCCTGGCGGTGGCGCAGTACACCGTCGGCTGGCCGATCGGCCAGCGCCAGTCCGAGGTCCGCCGCGACCTCCGCTGGCTGCACGCCTTCCGGGACGCCATGAGCCGAGACGTCGGCAATGCCGCCTACGTCAACTACGCGGACCCGCGGCTCACCAATTGGCAGCAGGCGTACTACGGCGCCAACTACCCGCGGCTGCAGCAGGTGAAGCAGCACTACGACCCCGACGACGTGTTCCGTTTCCCGCAGTCGGTCCGAGCGGCCGGCTGACCCGCCGTACCCTGGTGGCGCCATGAACCAGCGCAGCTACGAGGTCCGCACCCACGGGTGTCAGATGAACGTGCACGACTCGGAGCGGCTGTCCGGGCTGCTCGAGAACGCCGGCTACGTGCGCGTCGCGGCCGGCGCGACTGCCGACGTGATCGTCTTCAACACCTGCGCGGTGCGGGAGAACGCCGACAACAAGCTCTACGGCAACCTCGGCCACCTGGCGCCGGTCAAGAAGGCGCACCCCGGCATGCAGATCGCGGTCGGCGGCTGCCTGGCGCAGAAGGACCGCGGCGAGATCACCCGCCGCGCCCCCTGGGTCGACGTCGTCTTCGGCACCCACAACATCGGGTCGCTGCC
>JAVEDA010000508.1 GCA_030841195.1 Actinomycetota bacterium
GGCACGTCGACCAGCCGTTCGCCTCGCCGGCGCGCACCCCGCAGCTCGTCGCCGCCGACTACCTGCACAGCTACGCCGACCTCCTCCAGGTCCCCGCCACCGGCCTGACCCACATCACCGAGTCACCGGCGCAGCGCCCGGAGCCGGCCGACGTCGAGCTGCGCTACCTCGGCGAGAAGCAGCAGTTCGACACCGCTACCGTGGCCTACCACCAGACCGCTCTCGGTCTGCCCGTCTGGGAGGCGGGGGTCGCCGTGCAGATGACGGTGTCGCCGTTCCGCGTCCTCAGCTCGCAGTCGACCCAGCACCCGGACGTGCACGTCGAGGCGCCCGACGACGACGCGCTGAAGCGGGCCGAGTCGCTGAGCACGACCGCACTCGCCCGGGCGCTCGGGCTGCGCGACGGCACTGAAGCGGCCCGCAAGGAGCTCGAGATCGAGCGCCGCCAGTTCGTCGTCTACCAGTACGAGGCGGACAAGGTGCAGCGCGACGGGCCGCCGTCGGTGATCGCCCGGGACATCCCCGCTGCGCGAGCGGCGAACGGGCGGACGAAGAAGACCGACCCCTCAGTCGAGGAGCCGCAGGGCATCGTCCAGTCGAGCATGCCGTGGCTGCCGCTGCCGCCGATCCCGGACAGCATCCGCGAGGGCGAGCACTACGTCGGGCTGAAGGTCGACTTCGGGCTGCCGCTGCCAGCGTGGGGTGCGCTGCACTGGACTGCGATCCTCGACGTCGACACCCTGGCGGTGCTCTACCTGCGCCCGCACGTCGACGAGGCGACCGGTCTGGTGTTCGAGGTCGACCCCATCACCACCAATGGTGGCCCTGCGCCCAGCGGCACCAGTGCGACCCTGAACCCGGTCCGGGTGTCCCGTCCGCTGCTCGGGCTGAACCCGCCGGTCGGCGGCACCCAGACACTCAGCGGCGACACGGTCAGCCTGGTCGACTCCGAGGCGCCGACGATCGCCGGGCCGACCGAGCCGGGTGGCAGCAACTTCGACTTCGACGCGCGCACCAACGAGTTCTCGGCGGTCAACGCGTACGTGCACTGCGACCGGTTCTTCCGGCTCGTCGACAGCATGGGCTTCGGCCGAGCCACCTACTTCGGCGGCTCGTCCTTCCCGAGCTCGGTCGACCACCGCGGCCGGATGAACACCACCGACGGCATCGAGGTCAACGCCCACTGCGTCGGTACGTCGGGTGGTGCCGGCATCGCGCGCACCACCTTCGCGCTGGCCAACACCGCCAACACCGGCGCCCCGATCGGCATCGCCGATGACTACCGTGTGGTCCTGCACGAGCTCGCCGGGCACGGCGTGCTCTACAACCACGTCAACTCGGCCAACTTCGGCTTCGCGCACAGCGCGGGCGACAGCGTGGCCGCCATCACGTGCGACCCCGGTACCCAGGCACCGGACCGGTTCATCACGTTCCCCTGGGTGAACATCGGGCGCCGGCACGACCGGCTGCCCGGTGGCGGCTGGGGGTGGGCCGGGACGATCGCCCGCAACCCGTTCGGCTCCAGCGACGGCGGCGGCTACAACAACGAGCAGATCCTCTCCAGCACGATGTTCCGGCTCTACCGCTCACTGGGCGGGGACTCAGCCGACCTCAACACCCAGCGGTTCGCGGCCCGGATGGCCACCTACCTGATCCTGCGGGCGATCGGCACGTTGACGCCGTCGACGAACCCGGCCAACGCGGCGGGCTTCGAGGCGGCGCTCGAGACCGCCGACGCGGGTGACTGGACGAGCGAGAACATCACCGGCGGCGCCTACCGCAAGGTGATCCGCTGGGCATTCGAGAAGCAGGGCCTGTTCCAGCCGGCCGGAGCGGCGGTGCCCAACAACAACGTCGGCGCCCCGCCGGCCGTGGACGTGTACGTCGACGACGGCCGGGCGGGTGAGTACCAGTACCAGCCGGTGTTCTGGAACAACCAGAACGTGTGGAACCGGCTCGCGGCGGACGGCGGCGCGGCCCACCAGGACCCGGTCGTCAACCGCACCAACTACGCCTACGTGCGGATCCGCAACCGTGGCACCCAGACCGCCACCGGCGTGGTGGTGAAGGCGTACCACGCCAACCCGGCGGCCGGGCTGTCCTACCCGAACGACTGGATCCCGATGACCACGGCGCAGCTCTCCGGTGCCGACGTACCCGCGAACAACAGCGGCACCATCGTGGTCGGCCCGTTCGCGTGGACCCCGCAGCACGTCGGCCACGAGTGCATGTTCATGATCGTGTCGGCCACCGGCGATGCCAGCAACGTCAACAACATCGCGGCCGGCAACTCGATCCCGGAGTGGCGGCTCGTGCCGCAGGACAACAACATCGGCCAGCGCAACGTGGCGCCGGTGCCTGGCGGCGGTACGACCGGGCTGGTCGAGGAGTTCGCCGGCCTCTCCTTCGAGGTCAAGAACCCGCTGCCGAAGCCTGCGGTCATCCAGATCGAGTCGGTGCTGCCAGGTCTGCTCGCGCAGCGCGACTGGCGACTCGACATCACCAGCAAGGGCGGCAGCGCCTTCACCTTGCGCCCCGGCGACAGCCGCGAGGTCCTGATGAGCCTGGCCAAGGGCAAGGACTTCACCGCCGACGACGTGGAGAAGGCCGAGGACCGCTCCATCCAGGTGGCTGCCCGCGCCGACGGCATCCTGATCGGCGGCATGACCTACCAGATGGACCCGAAGCTGGTGCGCCCGCAACGCCAAGGGCCGAAGGACAACCCGGCTCCCGGCCAGCCCGGGCACGAGCACGACGAGCACTGCGGCTGCGGTGCGGACGCCAAGGCCGACGACATGGCCGAGACGCTGCTGCGCTACCTCAACCGGCGCAGCCAGCGGGTCCGCGAGGTCGAGGTCCGCAAGGTGATCCTCGAGATCGAGCTCGAGGACTGCGACGACTAGCCCCCGGGCCAGCACCGGTAGCCCGCCGCCGGCGCGAGAGCCTCCCCCCCCCGGACTCTCGCGCCGGCTGCCTGGGCGCGGCCATGGCGGCAGGGCCGAGATCACGGCATCCTCGTGAGTGTGGAGAGCGTCTACGAGGCGGCCGGCGGCGACGCTGGCATGCACCGCCTGGCCGAGGCCTGGCACGTCCGGGTGATGGTGGACGAGGTGGTCGGGCACGCATTCAGCCACGGCTACCACCCGCAGCACACCGAGCGGCTGGCCGCGTACTGGGCCGAGGCGCTGGGAGGACCGGCGGCGTACTCCGGGGCGTTCGGTGACGAGACACAGGTCGTGCGCATCCACAGCGGCAACGGGGTGCACGACGAGATGGACCAGCGGGCCGTCGCCTGCTTCGACCAAGCCTTGGACGACGTCGGCGTGAGCGCGAACGAGCGGCTGCGCCAGGTGCTGCACGACTACTTCGCCTGGGCGACCAGCGCGGCCATGGCGCGCTATCCGGACTCCCCCGACGACGTCCCCGACGGCCTGGGCATTCCGCAGTGGTCCTGGGACGGACTTTCAGGACAGGCCTAGGGCCCGGCCGCGCACCAGCGGCAGCGCGCTGAGTGCCATCGCGGCCAGCAGCAGGAACGCCACGGCCGGGTAGTCCACCAGGCCACCCACCACGACGGCCACCAGCAGCCCGCCGAGGTTGCCCGCCAGCCACAGCAGCGCCGTCGCGCTGGCCACCGAGCCGTCGGCGCGCCGCTCGCACAGGGACAGCAGCCACGGCAACGCAGTGAGCAGTGCCAGCACCGCGAGCACGGCTCCGACCGTCGCGACGGCTGCCCCGGTGGCTACGGCAAGCAGCAGGCACCCGACGACCGCCCCGACCAAGGCCGCCCGGAGCAGCAGCACCTCGACCTCGCGGTCTTCGAGCACGGCGGCCAGCACCATCGAACCCACCGCACCGATGGCCACCGCAACGGTGATGATCGTGCCGGCACCGGACTCCGACACCCCGCGCGGCTCGAGCAGCGCCTGCAGCCAGGTCACCAGCGCGATGAACACCCCGAAGCCCAGGAACGCGAGCAGCGCGACCCGCCGCAGCACCGGGTCGGTCCACACCGCGCGCAGGGCACCGGGCTCGGTGGACTCGACCGGGGCCGGAGCCGGGGCGGAGCGCCGCACCAGCAGAAAGGCCGCTGCCGCCGCGACCGCCACCACGGCCTCACCCACCATCAGCGCGGTGAGGTGGTCGCCACCCACCGCCGCGCCCGCGCCGAGGGCCACCACCATCCCGAGGAACAGCCCGCCGGACCCGATCGCGATGCCCGTCGGCCGGGACCGTTCCGGCAGCACTGCCACGACTCCTGTGATCGCGTTGAGCACGAACGGCTGGGCCACGGCCACCAGGAGCTGCCCGGCAAGCGCCCAGCCGAACGAGTCGCCCACCAGGCGCACGACGCCCCCGACCGCGGTCAGACCGACACCCCAGCCGAGTGCGACCCCGGGGCGCCGGTCGAGGGCCAGACCAGCAGGGACCGCGAGCACGACGTACAGGAGCGGGAAGACGTTGGCCAGCCAGCCGATCGCGGTCACCGAGACGTCGTAGTGCTCGGCCGCCGCCGTGGTCACCGGCGCATAGGTGAGCCACAACAGCTGCGACGCGCCCGCCACGGCGGCATAGCAGAGCACCAGCGGCCAGCCGCCGCGAGTCGACTGCCCGGCGCCCACATCGGAACCCTAGCGATGAGTCCTGCACCCGTCGGCGGTCCACCACCATGCACCGGTACGACGGGTAGCGCCGGCCGGCTGCCGACGACACCCGGCAGCGCCGGATCGCGAAGACCGTCGCGACCCTGGGCAGCTGAGGCTGGGCTCGGTCGGCTCAGGCAGACGTCGGAGTCAGCACGAACACCGGGATCTCGCGCTCGGTCCGCCGCTGGTAGGCCGCGTAGTCGGGGTAGGCCGCCACGGCTCGTTCCCACCACAGCGCCTTCTCGGCGCCGCTGACCTCGCGCGCGGTGTAGTCGCGGCGGGTCGCGCCGTCCTGCAGCTCGACGTGCGGGTTGGCGACGACGTTGTAGTACCAGACCGGGTGGCTGGGCGAGCCGCCGAGGGAGGCCACCACGGCGTACTCCTCGTCGTGCTCCACCCGCATCAGCGCGTTCTTGCGCAGCTTGCCGGACTTGGCACCGACGGTGGTCAGCACGATCACCGGCATGCCCCGCAGCGTGTTGCCCTCGGCGCCGTTGGACCCCTCGAAGAGCTCGACCTGCCGACGGGTGCGCTCAGCGGTGCTCGGCTCGTACTCCCCCGTCAACGGCACGGGTCCTCCTCGCAGTCGTGGACCAACGCCTTCCACGCTAGCTCGCGAGGATCACGACCGCCGACCACGCCCGACAACCCGTTCGGCACCGGTCTGCCGACCTCGGCGCCGTTCACCGTGGAGGGCGAGATCGACCGCGACGTCGCGCTGCTGAGAGGGGCCAGGCGGGTCGGTGGCTGGCGGGCCTGGGTCGTCTACTTCTTCTACGGGCTGGCAATGATCGCTGTGCTGTGGACCGTCATCGCGACCGCGCTGCACGTCTTCTGAGCCGGCCACGCCGGGGGCTCGCGCGGCCAGACCGCCGGTCTCCCCGGCGTACCAGCTCAAGATCGTTCGCGACGTTTGTGAGCAACACGCCGTCGTCGGACACGGCGTGTTGTGACCGAACGTCGCGAACGATCTTGAGAACCCGGCGCGCGGCGAACCAGCTGTCCTGACCAGGGACAATTAGCTAGCGGTGGCCGGCGGGATGTTCTGGTTGAGCCGGAACAGGTTGGCCGGGTCGTAGGTCGCCTTGATCGCGGCCAGCCGGTCCCAGGTCGCCCCGGGGTAGGCGGCGCGGACCCGCTCCGGTCCCTCGTCGTACACGAAGTTCACGTACGCGCCGGCGTCGCCCTGGTGCAGGTCGGCGACCAGGTCCTCGACCCAGCGCCGGCGACGGGGCAGGTCGTCCACGCCGTCGTAGAAGTTGGCGACGTTGACCATGATCCGGCTGGACCGGTGCGCGTAGGCGGTGGCGTCGGCCGGCACCCGGGCCACCGCACCGCCCAGCACCCGCAGCTGTGCCACCCGCATCGTCGCGTCGGAGGCGGTCAGCCGCTCGACGATCAGCGCCGCGACGTCCTCGTCGACCGAGTCCACGAACATCGTCCGGGACACGGCGGTGGGGTGGTAGTCCGGGTCGTCCGACGGATAGATCTGCCGGTACGGCATGGGCTGCACCATGTCCGCGAGCGGCTCCGTCAGCGCCCGGAACGGCGCCATCGCGGCCTCGCCCTCGGCGACGTCACCGCTCCAGCACATGATGGCCAGGATCACCAGGCTGCCGTGCAGCTCCGCGGCGAGGAACGGCATCGGCGGGCAGTTCATCACGTTGGCGATGGTCGTCATGTCCTCGGGGGCCGCCTCCGCCGCCGCGATGAACCCGGACACCGTCTCGGCTGTGGCGGGCAGCACCAGCAGACCGCCGACGACCTGGTCGACCTCCTGCAGCCGGAACTGGAATCGGGTCACGACCCCGAAGTTGCCGCCGCCGCCGCGGATCGCCCAGAACAGGTCGGGGTGCGACTGAGCGTCGACGCGGAGCACCTCCCCGTCGGCGGTGACGACGTCGGCCGCGATCAGGTTGTCGATGGTCAGGCCGTGCTTGCGCGCCAGGTAGCCGACGCCACCGCCCGTCGTGAGGCCGCCGAGGCCCACCGACCCGGTGTCGCCGAAGCCGACCGCGAGACCGTGCTCGGCGGTGGCGTTGGTGAACTCGACGGCGGTGAGACCCGCCTCGGCCCACGCCGTACGGCCCGCGACGTCGATGTCGATCGCGGTCATGTCGCGCAGGTCGATGACCAGGCCACCGTCGGCCGTGCCGTGGCCCGCGCCGCTGTGCCCGCCGCTGCGGACGGCGTGCTGCAGGCCGGCCTCGCGGGCGGACCGGACCGCATCGGCCACGTCGGCGTCGTCCACCGGCCGCACGATGACGGCCGGCCGCGGATCAGCGCCGCCGAGCATGATGGTGCGGGCATCGTCGTACTCGTCGTCGGCCGGGCCGATCACGCGGCCGCGGACCTGGGACTGCAGCTCCGGCAGGGAGAGCGTGGTCATGGCAGGGGCTCCTTAGCAAAGTCTGTCGACATCGGTCCTCGGGGACTGCGACCCTCGGAGCGACCCGAAGTCATCGAAACAGGCGGGACTGACATCGACTCCGACACCGTGATCGAGCCGGAGCAGGCGGCCGACCACCAGGCCGTACGCCGGGTGGTGGCCGCCGCGTTCGCACACCAGCCGGAGGTGGCCGACCTGGTCGAGCTGATCCGGGCCTCGCCGCAGTACGAGCCCGACCTGGCGTTGGTGGCCCGCCGCGGCGGCGACGTGGTCGGGCACGTGATGATCAGCCACGCCGAGCTGGTCGACGGCGCCACGGCTTGGGACGTGCTGACCCTGTCGCCGCTGGCGGTGCGCCCGGACGTGCAGCGGCAGGGGGTCGGGTCGGCGCTGGTGGTCGAGGCGCTGCGGCTGGCCGACGCCACCGGCGCGGCCATGGTGACCCTCGAAGGCAGCCCGGCGTACTACCCGCGGTTCGGGTTCCGCGACGCCCGCACGCTGGGCGTCACGATCGACCTGCCGGACTGGTCCTCGCCGGACGCCGGCCAGGTGTACCTACTCTCGGCGTACGACCCCGCGGTCCGCGGCCGGCTGGTCTACCCGCCCGCCTTCGCCGTCATCTGACCGGGTCTACTCGCTC
>JAVEDA010000516.1 GCA_030841195.1 Actinomycetota bacterium
CCACCACGCGAGGACACCGAGGAGAACATCCCGATGCCGAAGATGAAGACGCACAGCGGCACCAAGAAGCGGTTCCGCCTCAGCGGCACCGGCAAGGTCCTGCGCGAGCAGGCCAACCGCCGCCACCTGCTCGAGGGCAAGTCCTCGACCCGCACCCGCCGGCTGGCAGCCGATGTCGTGACCTCGAGCGCGGACGTCAAGAAGGTCAAGCGCCTGCTCGGCAAGTAACAGGCGACCCCTAACCGAGCAGAGCAGACAACAAGGAGCATTCAGTGGCACGCGTGAAGCGGGCGGTCAACGCCCACAAGAAGCGCCGGGTCGTCCTCGAGCGGGCGAGCGGGTACCGCGGTCAGAGGTCGCGGCTGTACCGCAAGGCCAAGGAGCAGGTCACCCACTCCATGGTCTACAACTACCGCGACCGGAAGAAGCGCAAGGGCGACTTCCGGCAGCTGTGGATCCAGCGGATCAACGCCGCTGCCCGCCTCAACGGGATGACCTACAACCGGTTCATCCAGGGCCTCAAGGCCTCCGGTGTCGAGGTGGACCGCAAGGTCCTCGCTGACCTCGCCGTGACCGACGCGCCGGCCTTTGCCGCGCTCGTCGAGGTGGCGAAGGCGAACTTGCCGGCCGTGGCCGGGAGCAAGGACGAGGACGCCGCCTAGCCCGCGAGCGGAACAGTCTGCCCAGACGCCCAGGGAGCCCGTGCGGCACCCTGGGCGTCTGCCGTCCCGGCCACGTCGTCGACAGGAGCACCCGCGATGGTCACCGGCCACGAGCTGACCTCCCCTCGCGCGCCTCGGGTCAAGGCCGCCCAGCGGCTGGCCAAGCGCGCCTTCCGGGTCCGGGACCGGCGCTTCCTCGCCGAGGGACCGCAGGCCGTGCGCGAGGCGACGTTGCGCCCGGGCACCGTGCTCGAGCTGTTCGCCACCGGGGACGCGGCGGCCCGGTATCCGGAGATCCTCGCGGCCGCCGAGACGGGCGGCGCGGCCGTGCACCTCGTCAACGGCGCGGTGATGGCGGCGCTGACCCAGACCGTGACACCCCAGGGACTGGTCGCGGTGTGCGCCCTGCTCGACGTCCCCCTGGCCGAGGTGCTCGGGACCGGACCCCGGCTCCTGGCCGTGCTCGCGCACGCGCGTGACCCCGGCAACGCGGGGACAGTCGTCCGCGCGGCCGACGCGGCCGGGGCCGGCGGCGTGCTGCTCACCGGCGACAGCGTCGACCCCTACAACGGCAAGTGCGTGCGCGCATCGGCCGGCTCGTTGTTCCACCTGCCGGTCAGTGTGGGTGACCGGGTGGAGGACGACCTGCCGGCCCTGCGGGCAGCCGGCCTTCAGGTGCTCGCGGCGGACGGCCACGCCGACCTCGACCTGGACCAGGCGGCCGACACCGGCCTGCTGGCCGCACCGACGGCGTGGGTCTTCGGCAACGAGGCCTGGGGTCTGCCGGAGCAGACCCGGGCGCTCGCCGACGCCGTGGTCAAGGTGCCGATCCACGGCAGGGCCGAGTCGCTGAACCTGGCGACCGCGGCTGCGGTCTGCCTCTATGCCTCGGCCCGAGCGCACCGCACTCGTCCGACCGGTTGATCCGCGTACGTCCTCTGGGCTGATCACGACCTGCCGGCACCGTCGCTAGGCTCGCCCGGGTGACAGAACGCCCGGCCGGCTACGACGACCACCCCGACGGGGTGGTCGTCGCGGACGAGACCGGGACCGTTGTCGTCTTCAACCGGGCAGCCGAGCAGATCACCGGCATGAGTGCCGCCGCGGTGCTGGGCAAGGAGCTCGAGGACGCGCTCCCGCTGGAAGGTCTGGACGGGCGCGCCTGGTGGCCATGTGCTCGGCCCTACGACGGGTTGCGCTCGGTCACCGGGCACCCGGAGCGCAACCTGATCCTGCCCGGCGGCCAGGAGGTCCTGGTCACCTCCCGTTACGTCCGGCAGGAGGCCCGCGGCCCGGTGACCAGCGTCGTCGTGGCCGTGCGAGGCACCCGGCACCGAGCCCGCGAGGAGCTGAGCCGGGCCGAGCTGGTCTCCACCGTGGCGCATGAGCTGCGGTCACCGCTCACCAGCGTGAAGGGCTTCACGGCCACCCTGCTCGCCAAGTGGGACCGCTTCAACGACGACCAGAAGCGGCTGATGCTCGAGACGGTCAACGCCGACGCCGACAGGGTCACCCGGCTGATCACCGAGCTGCTGGACATCGCCCGGATCGACTCCGGCCGGCTCACCGTCAGCCGCCAGGTCGTCGACATCGGCCGGGTGGTGGCCCGGCATGTCGCGGCGATGGCCGCCCGGGGGGAGGACCCGGAACGGTTCGACGTGCAGGTTGCCGACGGCATCCCCGAGATGTGGGTCGACGCGGACAAGCTCGACCAGGTCCTGGGCAACCTGCTCGAGAACGCGGTCCGGCACGGGTCGGGCACCGTCACCATCGTGGTCGAGCCGGCGGGTGACGGTGCCGCCGTCACCGTCACCGACGAGGGCGAGGGCATCCCGGACGAGCAGCGGGACCGCGTCTTCACCCGGTTCTGGCGCTCCGGCCGCCGTGGCGGCACCGGGCTGGGCCTGTACATCGTCCGCGGGCTGGTCGAGGCCCACGGCGGCCAGATCGAGGTGGGCCGCGGGCCCGGCGGTGGTGCCCGGTTCCGGTTCGTGCTGCCGGCCGCGACCCCCGACTTCCTGGACTGACGGGTCAGGTCAGACGGTCACCCAGGTGGTGGTGACGGCGTGCGCGCCGTCGCGCATGGCCAGCCGCATCCGGCCGGCGGGCACCGCGTCCACCCGGAACCGGCCGTGCTCGTCGGGGGTGACGGGCAGGACGCCGCCTGCGTGCTCGAGGCTCAGCTCCCAGCCGTCGGCGCCATCGACGTGGCCCTCGAGCTGTCGGACCGACCCGGCCGGCACCACCTGCAGCTCGACGACGACGGCGGGCGCCTCGAAGGTGAGCAGCCGGGTGCTCTGCGGGCCGCGGACCAGGGCCAGTGCCTCGTCGACGTCGTCGGAGTCGGCCACCAGGGCGGCCAGTGCGGTGTCGAGGTCGCGCAGCTCGAGCGCGGCTGCAGCGTTCGCGAGCGCGGCGGCGGGGACCGGGTCCTGGCTCAGGCCTGCCTCGCGCAGCCGGGCAAGCAGTGCATCGACCACGGGGTCGGTCAGCGCCTCGTCCCTGCTTGTCATGACGTCCGTCCTCTCGTCGAGCCCGCTGCGGGGGAGTTGCGGAGCTCCGTCGGTGACACAGAGGTCAGATCGTCGCGGCTGATACCTGCCTCGACCGCAAGGGTGTGCAGGTGGCGCAGGCACCGACCCCGAGTGGGTCCGATGCTGCCGATCGGCATCCCGAGTCCGGCGCTCACCTCCTCGTACGACGGCGGCGGGTCGGCCAGCAGCGCCCGCAGGAGCCGCCGGCAGGGATCGCTGAGACCCTCGAAGACCGCCCAGAGCCGGGCGTCTCGCTCCCGCCGGAGCAGGTCGGCATCCACGCTGCGGTGGTCGGCGCCGGTGAGGTCGACGACCCGGTCCTGCTCCACCGGCTGCTCCCGGGAGCCCCGCCGCAGCGCCGCGAGGCACTCGCGCCGGCAGGTGGTCGCCAGCCAGGCGCCGACTCGGTCGGGCTCACGGATCCGGCCCAGGTTCTCGACCAGCCGCAACCAGGTCCCCTGCACGGCGTCCGAGGCATCGGCGTCGGAGAGCCGGTGGGCCCGGGCCACGGCCCACAGCAGCGGGGTGAAGCGGGTGATCAGGCGCCCCCAGGCGAGCTGGTCGCCCTCGGCCGAGCGGACCAGGCACCACTCCAGGTCGAGGTCGTCCATCGATGTCCCCTTCTGGTAGCACCGGGGTGTGTTG
>JAVEDA010000019.1 GCA_030841195.1 Actinomycetota bacterium
GCTCCTGGGCCAGCGCGATGTCGGTCTGCGAGGGGTACGCCTCGGTCGCGGTGTGCGAGTGGTAGATCACGACGGGTTCCTCGTCGCGGTCGTCCATCGCGCGGTAGAGCGCCAGCAGGTCGGCCGAATCGAACTCGTAGAAGGTCGGCGACCGGGCCGCGTTGAGCATCGGCACGAACCGCTCCGGCCGACCCGAGCCGACCGGCCCGGCGACCACTCCGCAGGCCTCGTCCGGGTGGTCCCGGCGGGCGTGCGCGACGATCTCGTCGTACGTCGACTGCGCGATCTCCAGCACGCGCGCCAGCCTACGGTCCGCCGCCCCAGAGCGCCTGGACGAGTGACTCCTGCAGGTAGGTCAGCCGGTCGTAGACCCACAGCAGCGCCAGCCGCGGGTCGTCCTCGCCGAGGGCCGAGATGAGCTCCTCCAGGTCCTCCGTGACCCCCAGCCGCTCCCCCAGAACCAGCCGGCTGTCGTTGAGCGCGCCGAGCCAGGCCTGCGCCTCGTCGGCGTCGAGCAGCATCTTGTGCGGCTCCTCGCCGAGCGTGCTCAGCGCAGTGGCCAGCCGCTCGTGCTTGGCCGACCGCAGTCCGGGCTCGGTGTAGCGGCGGAAGTCCGCCGACGCCTCGGGGTCGTCGGTGTAGCCGTCCGGGAACAGCCGGGCCAGCGCCGGGTCCTCCGGCGCCTCGGTGGCGGTGCCGATCCCGACGGCCCGCGCCAGCGGGTCGTCCTCCGCCTCGCCCCCCGACTCGACCGAGACGAGCTCGAGCATCTCGCCGAGCACGCGCAGGAGCACCTGGTGCTCCACCGGCCCCATGACGATGGAGACCCCGCCCTTGCGCGCCCTCCGGAAGTTGGCCGCCACCACTGCCTCAGCCCCTCAGCTGTCGTGCTGCATGGTGGCCCACAACCCGTACCCGTGCATCGCCTCGACGTCGCGCTCCATCTCCTCGCGGGTGCCGTTGGACACCACGGCCTTGCCCTTCTCGTGCACGTCGGTCATCAGCTTGTTGGCCTTGGCCTTGGGGTAGCCGAAGTGCTTCTGGAACACGTACGCCACGTAGGACATCAGGTTCACCGGGTCGTTCCAGACGATGGTGACCCACGGCTTGTCGGGGACGACGACCGAGTCGGTCTCGACGTCCTCCTCGGGCCGGACGGTCTCGGCGGGCGCCACGGACATGCCCCCAATCTAGGCTGGCCCCCGTGACAGGCGACACCGGTCTGCTGACCGACCACTACGAGCTGACCATGCTGCAGGCGGCGCTTCGCGACGGCACCGCGGGGCGACACTGCGTGTTCGAGGTGTTCGCCCGGCGGCTGCCCGAGGGGCGCAGGTACGGCGTGGTCGCCGGCACCGGCCGACTACTGAGCGCGATCCCCGACTTCCGGTACGACGACGAGGTGCTGGCCGGGCTGCGCTCGTCCGGGGTGATCGACGACGCGACCTGCAGGTGGCTGGCCGACTACCGGTTCGCCGGCGACATCACCGGCTACGCCGAGGGCGAGGTCTACCTGCCGGGCTCCCCCGTCCTGACGGTCGAGGGCACCTTCGCCGAAGCGGTGCTGCTCGAGACGCTGGCACTGAGCGTGCTCAACCACGACAGCGCGGTCGCCTCGGCCGCGGCGCGGTTGGCGCACGCGGCGGGCGACCGGCCGTGCATCGAGATGGGCTCGCGGCGCACCCACGAGGAGTCGGCCGTCGCCGCCGCCAGGGCGGCCTACCTGGCGGGGTTCGCGACCACGTCCAACCTCGCGGCCGGCCGCCGCTACGGCGTGCCCACCGCGGGCACCGCCGCGCACTCGTGGACCCTGCTGCACGAGCACGAGGGCGACGCCTTCCGGGCCCAGGTCGAGGCGCTGGGCGTCGGCACCACCCTGCTGGTCGACACCTACGACATCGCGGCCGGGATCGCCACGGCGATCGAGGTCGCCGGCCCCGGGCTGGGCGCGGTGCGCATCGACTCCGGCGACCTCGCCGTGCTGGCGCACCAGACCCGCGAGCAGCTCGACGCGCTCGGCGCCCGCAACACCCGGATCGTGCTCTCCGGCGACCTGGACGAGTTCGCCCTCGCCGCGCTGGCCACCGCACCGGTCGACGCCTACGGGGTCGGCACCGCCGTGGTCACCGGCTCGGGCGCCCCGGCCGCCGGCTTCGTCTACAAGCTGGTCGAGGTCGACGGCCGAGCGGTGGCCAAACGGTCGGAGGACAAGGCCACCCGGGGCGGCCGCAAGACAGCGGTACGCCGGCACCGGTCGACCGGCACCGCCACCGAAGAGGTCGTGCGCCCCCAGGGCGAGCCGTCGGCACGCGATGGCGACCGCGCGCTCCAGCACCCGATGGTCCGCAGCGGCACCCTGCTCGACGTACCGACCCTGGACGCCTCCCGGGAGCACCTCCGGCAGGTACTCACCACCTTGCCCTGGCAGGGTCTGGCCCTCTCCAAGGGCGAGCCCGCGATCCCCACCACCTACGAGGAGCCTCCGACGTGAGCGACCAGCACCGGTTCGACCCCACCACCGCGTTGGTCGTCGTCGACGTGCAGAACGACTTCGCCGACCCGGCAGGGGGGCTCTACGTGCGGGACGGCGAGCAGGTTGTACCCCTGGTCAGCGAGCTGGTCGGCGCCGCGCAGAACGCCGGCTCCGCCGTGGTCTACACCCAGGACTGGCACCCCGCCTCGACCCCGCACTTCGCGAAGGACGGCGGCATCTGGCCGGTGCACTGCGTCGCCGACACCTGGGGTGCCGAGCTGCACCCGCAGCTCCTCGTGAAGGGTCCCGTTGTTCGCAAGGGCACGAACGGCGAGGACGGCTACTCCGGCTTCTCGGTGCGCAACCCGGCCACCGGGGAGACGACGCCGACCCAGCTGCAGTCGCTGCTCGTCCCGTCGGTCCGGGGGCTGGTCGTGGTCGGTCTGGCCGGCGACTACTGCGTCAAGGAGACCGCGCTGGACGGCGTCCGGCTCGGCTACGAGGTCGAGGTACCGCTGCGGCTGACGCGCTTCGTCGCGCTGGAGGAGGGCGACGCCGAGCGCTCGGTCGAGCAGATGCGCGCCGCCGGCGTCACCGTCAGCTGAAGATCGTTTGCAGGCGGGCAGTCCGGAGGGCAGGCTGGGCGGCATGACCTTTCCGCAGGACTCAGCAGACCTCGCCGAGGGCGGCCGGATGCCGCTGCTCGGCTTCGGCACCTGGCAGATCAAGGGCTCGAAGGCCACCAGCGCAGTCGGCTGGGCGCTGGACGCCGGCTACCGGCACCTCGACACCGCCACGGTCTACGGCAACGAGAAGGCGGTCGGCGCCGGGTTGGCCGCGAGCGGGGTGGCGCGCGACGACGTGTTCGTCACCACCAAGTGCCCGCCGTCCAAGGCCGGCCACGAGCTCGACACGCTGCGCGCCAGCCTCGATGGGCTGGGCACCGACCACGCCGACCTGTGGCTGATCCACTGGCCCGGCGGCAGTGCAGCCGACGTCGACATCTGGCGGGCCTTCGTCGAGGCCCGGGACGAGAAGCTGGCCCGCGCCATCGGCGTGAGCAACTACTCGCTCGACCAGGTCGACGAGCTCACCCGGGAGACCGGCGTGACCCCGGCGGTCAACCAGGTCGAGTGGAGCCCGCTGCTGTTCGACCGCGCCGTCCTGGAGGGACACCGCGAGCGCGGCGTCGTCCTGGAGGGCTACAGCGCCCTGCGCGGCGGCACCCTCGAGCACCCGGTGATCACCGGCATCGCGGACCGGCTCGGTCGCACCGCCGCCCAGGTGATCGTCCGCTGGCACCTCCAGCACCGCATCGTGGTGATCCCGAAGTCGACCAAGGAGGAGCGGATCCGGGCCAACGCCGACGTCACCGGCTTCGAGCTGACCGCCGACGACATGGCAGCCCTGGACGCACTCGGTCAGGGCTGACGGCAGCTCCCAGGCCGAAACTCAGCTGATCCTGCGAGCGAGCCTCTCGTCCAGGGGCACGCCCGCAGCCGGGTGCAGGATCGCGGCCAGTGCCTCCACGCCGTCCACCAGCCGCGGGCCGGGCCGGGCGAAGGACGCGTTGGCGTCCACAGCCCACAGTGGTACGCCGGGGAGGAGCCCGGCGGCCAGCGCCTCCCCCGCGAGGCGGGCCGAGTCGTCGAGCCCGAACCCGCACGGGGCGGCCACCACGACCGACGGTGCCGCGGCGGCGACCGCCTCCCAGCTCGTGCGCACCGACCGCCCGCCGGCCGCCCCGAGCACCGGGACCCCACCCGCGGCGGCCACCATGTCCGGCACCCAGTGCCCCGGTGTGAACGGCGGATCCGTCCACTCCAGCACCATCACCGGCACCGGCTCGCGGCCGGCCACGGCGGCCCGCACCGCGTCCAGCCGCGCGCGCAGCCCGGCCACCAGCGCGCGAGCGGCGGCAGCCCGACCGGTCGTCGTCCCCACCGTCAGGATCGACTCGAGGACCTCCTCGAGGGTCTGCGGGTCCAGCGTGAGCACCTCGGCCCGGCAGCCCAGGTAGGCCAGCGCGTCGTCGACCACGGACACGTCCACCGCGCAGACCGCGCACAGGTCCTGGGTGACCACCAGGTCGGCGTCCAGCTCGGCCAGGGCGCCGTTGTCCAAGTGGTACAGGTCCTCGCCGGCCGCCAGCCGGGCCGACACCGCGGCGTCGATCTCGGCCGGCGGCAGCCCCTCGGGCAGTGCACTCGTCGACACGATCCGCCGGGACCGCGCCTCGACGGGATGGTCGCACTCGAAGGTCACGCCCACCACGTCGTCGCCGGCACCGAGGTCGAACAGGATCTCGGTGGCCGACGGCAGCAGGGACACGATGCGCACCGCCCTGACGCTACGCGAGCGAGCCGACGGCGCCCGCAGCCTCCGCGCCACCCCTGTGTTCCGCCGGCGTAGACCCGATCTTGAGAGGCCGGACCGCCGTCAGGCCGCGTGTTGCCTCATGATCGCGGCCGTCCGAGCGCCGGACCCTGATGTCCGATGCCCGCTAGTAACTGTCGGTGCCACCCCCCAGACTGGACCCATGCTCGACCACGAGACCTGCTACCGCGCGGTCAACGCCCGGGACCCCCGGTTCGACGGGTGGTTCGTCACCGCCGTCACGACGACCGGCATCTACTGCCGGCCCAGCTGCCCCGCGACCACCCCGAAGCGGCGCAACGTCACCTTCTTCCCGACCGCGGCAGCCGCCCAGCTGGCCGGCTTCCGGGCCTGCCGCCGGTGCCGCCCGGACGCCTCCCCCGGTTCGCCGGAGTGGAACGTCCGGTCCGACACCGTCGCGCGGGCGATGCGGATGATCGGCGACGGCGCCGTCGACCGGGAAGGTGTCGCCGGGCTGGCGGCCCGGCTCGGCTACAGCGAGCGTCAGCTGCACCGACTGCTGGTCGCCGAGGTCGGTGCCGGCGCCCAGGCGCTGGCCCGGGCCCAGCGCGCGCACACCGCCCGCACCCTGGTCGAGACCACCGACCTGCGGCTGTCCGAGGTGGCCTTCGCGGCCGGGTTCGCCAGCATCCGCCAGTTCAACGACACGGTGCGCGCGGTCTTCGCCACCACGCCCCGCGACCTACGGGAGAAGGCCACCGCCCGCGGCAGCGCCGCCGTCCCCGGGACGATGGTGCTGCGGCTGGCCACCCGGCAGCCGTTCGACGGGCGGTGGCTGCTCGACCTGCTCGCGTCCAAGTCCGTCCCCGGTGTCGAGTCGTACGACGGGACGACGTTCCGCCGCGCGCTCCTGCTCCCGCACGGCGAGGCCACGGTCGACCTGACCCCGGCCGCCGACCACGTGCTGGCAACCCTGCGGCTGGAGGACCCCCGCGACGTGGTCCCGGCCGTGGCGAGGTGCAGGCGGCTGCTCGACCTGGACGCCGACTCGGCCGCCGTGGACGAGCTGCTCGGCGCCGACCCGCTGCTCGCGCCGCTCGTCCGCGACCTGCCCGGCGTCCGGGTGCCCGGCTCGGTCGACGGCGCCGAGATGGCAGTGAAGGCCGTCATCGGCCAGCAGGTCTCGGTGGCCGGCGCCCGGACCGTGGCCGGCCGGCTGGTCACGGCGTACGGGAAACCGCTGACCCGCACGGGCGGCGCGGACGGTGGGCTGACCCACCACTTCCCCACCGCCGACGTGCTTGCGTCGGTCGACCCCGAGACCCTGCCGATGCCTCGCGCGCGGGCCCGGACGCTGGTGCGCCTGGCGGCCGCGGCCGCGAACGCTGAGATCGACCTCGACCCGGGCGCCGACCGCGACGAGGTCCAGGCCGCCCTGCTGGCCATGCCCGGCATCGGCACCTGGACCGCCGACTACCTGCGGATGCGGGTGCTCGGTGACCCCGACAGCTTCCTCGCGAGCGACCTCGGCGTCCGCCGCGGTCTCGAGCGGCTCGGTGCCGCGGGCGACCCCCGCGCCGCGGCCGACCGGGCCGAGGCGTGGCGACCGTGGCGGTCGTACGCGCTCATGCACCTATGGGAGGTCGCGATGCGGCCGACCGCCGACCGGAAGGACCCCACGTGACCACGTTCACCACCACCATCGACAGCCCGGTGGGCCCGCTGGTGCTCACCAGCGACGGCACCGCCCTGACGGGCGTCCTCTTCGACGCGGAGGTCGACCCGGGCTGGTCGACCGAGCCGTGCGCCGTCCTGGACCGCGTTTCGGCTCAGCTTGGGGAGTACTTCGCCGGCGTCCGCACCGAGTTCGACCTGCCGCTCGAGCCGGCCGGCACGCCGTTCCAGCGCAGCACCTGGCTGGCCCTGCGCGAGATCCCCTATGCCGAGACCATCAACTACGGACAGCTTGCGCTGCGGGTCGGGAACCCGAAGGCATCCCGCGCGGTCGGCCTGGCGAACGGGCGCAACCCGATCTCGATCGTGGTGCCCTGCCACCGGGTGATCGGTGCCGACGGCTCGCTCACCGGGTACGGCGGTGGGCTGGACCGCAAGCGGCTGCTGCTCGACCTGGAGCGCCGGGTGGCCGGCGCCGAGGACCCGCAACTGACGCTGCTCTGAGACGGACCTTGTCCGGGCCCTGGTTGTGGGCTTGAGTGCAGGGGACGCGGTGGAGCAAACCGCCGCCGCCCCCTCGAGGAGCTCCGCGATGACCGATGCCATCCGCACGCCCGTCGTCTTCATCCACGGTCTCTGGCTGCACTCCAGCTCATGGCAGCCGTGGGTCGACCTGTTCAACCGGTCCGGCTACGACGCCATGGCGTTGGACTGGCCCGGCGACGGTGCGACCGTCGAGGAGGCCAGGGCCAACCCGGACGCTGTCGCGGACGTCGGCGTGGACGAGATCACCGACCACTACGCCAAGGCGATCGCCAGCCTGCCGGCCAGGCCGATCGTCATCGGTCACTCGTTCGGCGGCCTCATCGTCGAGAAACTGCTCGGTGAGGGCTTCGCCGCAGCCGGCGTGGCGATCGACGCGGCTCCGATCAAGGGTGTGCTGCCAGTCCCCCTCTCTGCGCTACGGGTGGCGTTCCCGGCCCTGAAGAACCCCGGGAACATCGACGCCGCGGTGTCGCTGACCCAGGAGCAGTTCCACTATGGCTTCGGGAACGCGCTGACGCCCGAGGAGTCCGCCGAGCTGTACGAGAAGTGGACGATCCCGTCGCCCGCGCGACCGCTGTTCCAGGCCGCCACCGCGAACTTCAACCCGCACGCCGAGACCAAGGTCGAGGTCGACAACGAGGACCGCGGGCCGCTGCTGCTCACCATGGGCGGCCAGGACCACACCGTCCCCGAGGCCATCACCAAGTCGACCTACAAGCAGTACCGGAAGTCCACGGCCGTCACCGAGATCATCGAGTTCGCGGACCGCGGCCACTCGCTGACCATCGACCACGGCTGGCGCGACGTGGCCGACTCGGTGCTCGACTGGCTCAAGGAGAAGGGTCTCTGAGTTGAGCGGCGGCAGCGGCACCCAGGACGACCCGTGGGAGCTGCTGACCGCCCCCGGCAAGTCGGGCTACACGATGTACCGCGACGAGGCGGCTGACCCGCCGACGCTGGTCTGCCAGGTCGGGACCACCAGGCTGACCTACCAGCTGCGCGCCATCGACGACCTGCACGCCTGGCTGCGCGAGCAGGGCGACTGGCTCGACCTGGGTGCCGCCGACGAGAACAAGCCGGCGCCGGAGGGCAGCGTGGAGGCGTGGGGCCGGTCTCCCGACAACCCGGTCGGC
>JAVEDA010000027.1 GCA_030841195.1 Actinomycetota bacterium
CGCGCGGCCGGCACCCCCGCCGCGACCTGCTCGGCCCGCTGGGAGGCCACGAAGTCGACCGTCACCTCCGCCTGCGCCGCCGCCGCCGCGGACTTCACCCGCTCCAACAGCTCCAGCTGGGCGACCCGCCCGGCGTCGTCGACCGACCGGTCCAGGCGGGTCAGTGCGGTGATCCAGCACTGAAGCTTCTCCAACGTCACCGGGGCGGGCTCGGGGACAGCCTCGGGCTGCTCGCCGCCGCCAGCCGCTCCCTCGAACATGTGTTCGAGTCTACCAAGCCGGGCCAGGCTCAGACAAGACTTTTCCACCGAAACCAGAAACCGAGTTCCGCGAGCTCGCGGGTCGACCTGGACTTCGGCCGGGCCGCCGATCCGTCGGCGGTCTGCCGCCCGCCCGATCGCCGTCCTGGCACGATTGCGGCATGGAACGCGTGCTGGGAATCGGTGGGTACTTCATCCGGGCCGCCGACCCGGCGGCCCTGAGCTCGTGGTACCGCGAGTGCCTCGGCCTGGACGCCGACAAGAACGGCCTGTGGCGTCAGGAGGCCGGGCCCACGGTGTTCGCGACGTTCGAGTCCGAGACCGACTACTTCGGGTCCCGCAGCCAGCAGACCATGCTCAACTTCCGGGTCCGCGACCTGGAGGCGATGCTCGCGCAGTTGCGCGCCAAGGGTGCGGATGTGGACGACGAGACGCAGGACATGGAGGGCGTCGGTCGATTCGGCTGGGTCACCGATCCTGCGGGCACTCGGGTCGAGCTCTGGCAGCCCGCCTGACCGCTACCGCTCCAGCAGCAGGGTGTCGAGACCCCGCACGAGTCCGGTCCGGTGCGGGGCGGCCCGGACGGCGAGCAGGGCACCCGCGACGTAAGGGGCGGGTGTCGGCCCGGCATCGTGGCGGATGACCAGCCGCTCGTCGGGCAGAGCGAAGACGACCTCTGTGGACACCACGAAGCTGGGCAACCGCACCGAGTGCACCTGGGTCCCGGCCACGGTGGCTCCGCGCGCCTCCACCTGGCCACCCGTCTGCTCCAGCGGGACATCCAGGATGGGCGTGCTGACGGCCCCGAGCCGCTCGGCAAGCTCCCGGGCTGTCCCGCTGGGGGCGTCCGGCTTCCCGGCCGAGGCGTAGTCGATGATCTCGCGGTTCGGCAGGTGCGGGGCGACCAGAAGCGCGGCGGCCTGCGCCATCGCGGCGGTCAGCGAGAAGTTCCCGGCCGCCACCACGCCGACGCCGGCGCTACGGGCCGCCGCGTCGATGGCCGCGAAGTCGGCCGCGACCAGCCCCGACGACCCGATCACTACCGCGACTCCGTGCTCGATGGCGGCGATGGTGTTCCCGAGCACCGCGTCGTGGGAGGTGAAGTCGACCAGCACGTCGACCCCGTCCAGCGCGTCACCGACCTGCGCAAACACCGGCACGCCGATGTGGTCGGTGCGCCAGGCCTGGCCGAGGTCGTGGCCGGCCGCCGACCGGCTCACGGCCGACCGCAGCTCCAGGTCGTCAGCGAGCAGGACCGCCTCGGCGACCGCACGGCCGGTCCAGCCGGTCCCGCCCGCCACGCACACCGTCAACGTCATGGCGCGACCGTACGCGCCGCTCCCTGCAGTCCCGGCCGCACCTAGATTGGCGCCATGTCGCGTGTCGCCTTCATCGGTCTGGGCCGGATGGGTCGTGGGATGGCCGCCCGCCTGGTCGCCGCCGGCCACACCGTGGTCGTGCACAACCGCAGCCGCGAGAAGGCGACCGACCTACTGGCTGTCGGCGCACGCTGGGCCGGCTCGCCGGCCGAGGCAGCCGCCGGGGCCGAGGCCGTGCTCGTCATGGTCAGCGACGACGCCGCCTCCCGGGCTGTGTGGCTGGGCGCCGACGGCGTGCTGGCCGGCGACCCGGCAGCGGACGCGCTCGCGATCGAGTGCTCCACCCTGTCCCACGACTGGGTCCTCGAGCTGTCGGCAGCCGTGGCCGCGAAAGGGCTGCGCTACCTCGACTGCCCGGTGACCGGCCTGCCGGACGCGGCCGCGGCCGGGCAGCTGACCCTGCTCGTGGGTGGCGAGCCGGCCGATGTCGAGGCGGCTGAGCCGCTGCTGCGGCCGCTGTCCGTCGACCGGGTTCACTTCGGGCCGGTGGGTGCGGGAACGGCGTACAAGCTGGTCATCAACCTGATGGGTGCGGTCCAGATCGCGGCGGCCGCGGAGGGCATGGCGATGGCCGAACGCGCGGGGCTGGACCTCGACCTGGTGGCGGCGACCATCGCCGCCGGTCAGGCGGCCAGCCCTCAGGTCGTGCGCAACACCCGGCGGATGGTGGCCGGCGACCACGGGACCGACGTCGTGTTCTCCGGGCACCTGCGCCGCAAGGACGCGGCCTACGGCGTCCGGCTGGCCGAGACGCTCGGTGTCGGTGCACCGTTCGGCCGGGCGGCGCTGGCCGGGTTGGACGCGCTCGTGGCCGCCGGCCTGGGCGACCAGAACGAGAGCAGCATCATCGAGGTCGCCCGACGAGCGCAGCGACCGTCAGTCTGACCGTCAGTCCTCCTCGTCGTCGAGCCGCGCCAGCCAGGTGGCCAGTCGCTCCACCGGCACCTCGAAGTCCGGGTTCTCGTCGACGAACTGCTGGAACCGCGCGGCCAGCCAGGCCACGGACACCTGCTCCTCGCCCCGGCGTGACTCGAGCTCCTCGATGCCGCGGTCGGTGAAGTACACGGCTCAGCCGGGCAGCGTGAAGGCCAGCTCGACCAGGCCGTGCTGCTCGAGGTCGTGCTTCTTGTGCGAGCCCGCTGCAGGTGACGCCGAGGCAGGCCGGGAGATGCAGCTGAGCCCGCGGCCACCGAGGTGCGCCGGCAGGTTGAGAGCCATGAATGGCCACGGCCCCTGGTTCGCCGGCTCCTCCTGCACCCAGACCAGCTCGGCCTGCGGGAAGGCGCCGACCGCTGCCGCGATCTCGTCACCCGGCAGCGGCGCCAGCTGCTCGACCCGCACGATCGCCACCTGCGCGCCGCCGGACGTCGCCCGCTTGGCCCGCTCCGCGAGCAGGTCGTAGTAGACCTTCCCGGAGCAGAGCAGGACCCGGCGTACGGCGCCGGCGTCGAGCCCACTCTCGGTCTCGGGGATG
>JAVEDA010000074.1 GCA_030841195.1 Actinomycetota bacterium
CTCCCCGACGCCGATGTTGATCGGCGCCGGGTCGTCGTAGCGCTCGAGCAGCGTCACGCAGGCGCGAGCCAGGTCGTCGGCCCACAGGAACTCCCGGCGTGGCGTGCCCGTGCCCCACAGCTCGACCGAGGGGGCGCCGGTGCGCTTGGCCTCGGCGAACTTGCGCACCAGGGCGGGAAGCACGTGCGACGTCTCGGGGTCGAAGTTGTCGTTCGACCCGTACAGGTTGGTGGGCATCGCCGAGATGAACGAGGCGCCGTGCTGCCGGCGCAGGGCCTGGACCTGCAGCACACCGGCGATCTTGGCGATGGCGTAGGCGTCGTTGGTCGGCTCGAGCGGACCGGTGAGCAGGCTGTCCTCGCGGATCGGCTGGTCGGCGTACTTCGGGTAGATGCAGCTCGAGCCGAGGAACAGCAGCCGGCGTACGCCGGTGCGCGCGGCGGCGTCGAGGACGTTCACCTGGATGCGGAGGTTCTCGCTGAGGAAGTCCGCAGGGTAGGTGCTGTTGGCCACGATGCCGCCGACCTTCGCTGCGGCCAGCACGACGTACTCCGGGCGGGCCTCGTCGAAGAACGCGTCCACCGCACCCCGGTCCCGCAGGTCGAGCTCGGAGCTCGTCCGGCCGATCAGCTGGGAGTGGCCCCGGTCCTCCAGGTGTCGCCACACAGCCGACCCCACCAGGCCGCGGTGACCCGCGACGTAGAAGGGCGCGTCGAGGGGCACCGGGTGGGAGAACGCGTCGCTCATGAGCCGCCTGTCGTCGGAGTGGACTGCTATCGGCGCCCGCCGGCGCCCTGCATAGACTCGCGATCGATGATAGGTCCCCGCCGGGTGGTGCAGATCAACACGTCGGACACCGGCGGCGGCGCGGAGCGGATCGCCCTGGTCCTCCATGCCGCCTACCGTGCGGCGGGCTGGTCGGCGCGGCTGCTGGTCGGGCACCGGAGCACCACCCTGCCCGGGGTCGAGGCGATCCCCGGTGACGCCGCCCGGGCCGCCCCCGCACGGGCGGCCGTCGCGGCGGCTCGTCGGCTGGGCCCGCACGCCGCCCACCTGGCGCAGGCGGTCTCCGCCGCGGCCCAGCCGATCCGCAGCAGCCAACGGCTCTTGGGGCTGGAGGACTTCCACTCCCCGGGCACGGTCGCGGCGACTCGTGCCGCGGCCGACGCGGACCTCGTCCACGCGCACAACCTGCACGGCGGCTACTTCGACCTGCGGCAGCTGGGCGCCCTGACCGATGCAGCCCCCTTGCTCCTGACCCTGCACGACGCCTGGATGCTCTCCGGGCACTGCGGGCACTCGATGGGCTGCCAGCGCTGGCGGACCGGATGCGGTCAGTGCCCTGACCTGTCCATCTACCCCGCGGTCCGCCGGGACGCGACGGCGCTCAACTTCCGCCGGAAGAGCGGGATCTACCGGCGGACCCGCGGCTTCCGGGTCGCGACCCCGTCACGCTGGCTGCTGGACGAGGTGCTCGACTCGATGCTGGCCGAGCACGTCGTCGAGTCACGGGTCGTGCACAACGGCGTGGACACCGAGACCTTCGGGGTGCGGGACGCGGCCGCAGCGCGCCACCGGCTCGGGCTCCCCCTCGATGCCCGGGTGGTGCTCGCGGTCGGGTCGGGACTGCGCGCGAACCCTTTCAAGGACTTCCCCGTGCTCGACGCCGCACTACGGCGGCTCGCCCAGCAACCAGGCACGCCACCGACCGTGGCCCTGCTGCTCGGGGACGACCATCCCGACGTCGCCGTCGGCCCGGTGACCATGCGGTACGTCGGCGGCACGACCGACGTCGAGCAGGTAGCGGCCTACTACAACGCCGCGGACGTCCTGGTGCACGCAGCCCGGGCGGACACGTTCCCGACCGCCGTGCTGGAAGCCCTCGCGTCCGGGGTGCCCGTCATCGCCTCTGCCGTCGGAGGGATCCCGGAACAGATCCACTCGGAGGGAGCCACCGGGAGCGGGGCGACCGAGCCCACCGGCGTGCTGGTGCCTCCCGGCGACCCGGTGGCCCTCGCCACCGCGCTCGCCGACCTGCTCGCCGACGACGGACGCCGCCACCGTCTCGGGGCGGCAGCGGCCCGGGACGCCCGCGACCGGTTCGACGCCCAGCGTCAGACCTCCGTCTACGTCGACTGGGCCGAGGAGATCGTCGCCGAAAGCGCCCATTCAGGACCGAGGGACTCGGGATGACCGAGGACGCTGTCCCGCGGCCCGAGGTGTCCGTGGTGATCCCCGTACGCGACGGAGCAGGTTTCGTGGTCGACGCGTGCCGGTCCGCCCTGGCGCAGCGAGGCGTGGACCTCGAGGTCCTCGTCGTCGAGAACGGGTCGACCGACGACACCGTCGAGCGGGTCAGGTCGGTCGCCGACGCCCGTCTCCACCTGCTGCACCAGGATCCGCCCGGGGTGTCGCGAGCACGCAACCTCGGCGTCAGTCACGCGTCGGCGCAGTGGGTGGCCTTTCTCGACGCCGACGACCGCTGGGTGCCGGACAAGCTCCGACGCCAGCTCGACGCCGCCGCAGGCACGGGCGCGGACCTGGTCTTCTCCGATGCCGCGGTCGTGCGTGACGACGTCGGCGTCGGCGCCGAGCTGTCGTTCCACCAGGTCAACCCTCCGCCGCCGTCGGCGGCGACGCTGTTGCCCGAGCTGCTGGCCCGTCCGAACTTCATCCCCCTGTCCTCGGCACTGGTGCGGCGCGAGCGGGTCACCGCCGTCGGCGGGTTCCGCGCCGACCTCACCCACAGCGAGGACTGGGACCTCTGGCTGCGGCTCGCCCTGGCTGGCTGCGCGGCTGTCCACGTCCCCGACCAGCTCGTCACCTACCGGGTCAACCAGCACGGCGCCAGCCGCGACGTCCGCGCTATCTACCGCGGCGAGGAGCAGAGCCTGCAGCCCCTGCTGCCCGCCCTCGAGCAGCACGGGTCTGGCGCCGCCGCCCACCGCCGGCTCCGCACCGCCCGGCAGCTGGCCGTCGTGTACGGCCGGACTCCGGGTGCCCCCCTGGCAGAGAGGCTGCGTGACCTCGCGGACCTGGCGCGGTCTCGCGCCTCCGTGCGGTCTCAGCTCGCGCAGCTCGCCTACACCGTCGCGCCGGCCACGGCGCGCCGACAGCCCGACCGACCCTAGGAGCAGACCCCATGCCCAGCCTGGACAGCATCCGGCGCCATGTGCCGGATCGGGTCAAGACAGCGGTCCGACATGGTGTGCCCGCGCGGGTGCGGGACCTGGTCCGGCCGGCCCACCCGGCCGTGGCTCGGCCCTGGTTGCAGGGTTCCTTCGCGCAGGCCGGCGAGGACCTCCTGATCCGCTTCCTGTTCGGGATGCTCGAGGTCGAGCGGCCGACCTACCTCGACATCGGCGCCTTCCATCCGTGGCGCTACAGCAACACCGCACTGCTCTACCTCAACGGCAGTCGTGGCATCAACGTCGAGGCCGACCCGGACTCGGCCGCTCTGATCCGACGTGACCGTCCCGACGATCAGACCCTGGCCGTCGGCTGCGGACCGGAGCCGGGTCGCCTGACGTTCTTCCGGCTGAGCGCACCGACGTTGAACACCTTCTCGCGCGAGGCGGCCGAGGCCGCCGTCGAGGAGTCGGGTGGCCGGTACCAGGTCATCTCCACCACGGCGGTCGAGCTCCGCACGGTGGCGCAGATCCTCGACGGCCGCCCCTGTCCCGACCTGGTGTCGCTCGACGTGGAGGGGATGGATCTTGCCATCCTGCGCACCCTGCCCACCTGGGGTGGCCTCCCCGCGGTGATCTGTGTGGAGACGGCGACGTACTCCGAGACGGGCGGCTCGCGCAAGCTCACCGAGCCGGCTGAGCTCCTGTCGGAGCACGGCTACATCCAGTTCGCCGACACCTGGATGAACACGATCTTCGTCCGCGACAACCTCTACCAGCGGTGACGAGGGCCCGGGTCACGCATCCCCGGGTCGTGCCGAGGTAGCCGCTGCACCGACGTCCCAGCCCGAGAGCTTCACCGGATGCACGTAGAGCCAGTCGCTCGAGAACCCCTCCGAGAGCGACTGCAGGCTGCCGTGGTGCCGCTGACGCAGCTGCACCTGCTCCTCCGCCGTCCAGAGCTCGACGCCGCGCAGGTCGACATCCGCCTCGGTGCGGATCTCCTCGCAAGCCAGGGCGAGCGCCGTCGGCATGGCCACCTCGACGAACAGACCCATCGCAGCGAAGACCCCGCAGAAGTGCGCGAACCGGTCCAGCGCGGTGGCGGGGACGACGCAGAAGTCCGAGTAGCCCCAGAGCAGCGGGTACGGCATGTTCAGCTGGCGCGGATGCCGCAGCAGGTGCGCCGCGGTCTTCCGGGTCGAGCTCTCGAGCGGGCGCAGCCGGCCACCGAAGTCTCGCAGCCCGTCCCACGACAAGCGCGTCGAGGTCGGGACGTGGCGACCGACCAGGTCGCGTGCCTGCTGCTCGTCGGGCAGCTCGGACGCGTGCTCGACACCTGTGTTGCGGTGCCACAGCGCGACCGACGTCCGCAGGTGGTTCCAGGCGAACGGCGCGGTCGTGAGGTCGGCGAGCTGCTTGGTGAAGCCGGTGTCCGGACCCAGCCCGAGGGTCTCCACCAACGACCCGGCGTCCAGAGCCGGGTTCAGCACCATGTCGTCTGCCGCGAACACGTAGTGAGTGGCCGACGAGGAGCGGTAGTGCTCGAGGGCCTGGGCGAAGTAGCCCTGGAACTGGTGCGAGCTCTCGTAGACGGCGGTGGTCCC
>JAVEDA010000079.1 GCA_030841195.1 Actinomycetota bacterium
AGGAGGACCAGGTCGAGATCCTCGGCGAGCTCGAGGAGGAGCGCGCCGCCGACGTCCTCGAGGCGATGCAGCCAGACGACGCGGCCGACCTGCTCTCCGAGCTCCCCCAGGCCGACGCCGAGAAGCTGCTCGAGCTGATGGAGCCCGACGAGGCCGCTCCCCTGCGCCGGCTGCTCGCCTACTCCGATGACACGGCCGGCGGCATGATGACCACCGAGCCGATCATCCTGCCGCCGGACGCGACCGTCGCCGACGCGCTGGCGCGGGTCCGGCAGCCCGAGCTGTCCCCCGCCCTCGCCGCCCAGGTCTACGTCTGCCGGCCGCCGATGGAGACGCCCACCGGGCGGTTCATCGGCATCGCCCACATCCAGCGACTGCTGCGGGAGCCGCCCTCGGCCCTGGTCAGCGGCGTCGTGGACTCCAGCATCGAGCCGTTGCGGCCCGAGGTGCCGCTGGCCGCGATCACCCACCACCTGGCCACCTACAACATGGTCGCGGCGCCGGTCGTGGACGAGAACGACCACCTGCTCGGCGCGGTCACCGTCGACGACGTCCTGGACCACTTGCTGCCCGACGACTGGCGGCATGGTGGTCATCCGATTGATCGCACGGTGGCCGCGGCGGAGGTGCCCGATGGCGCGTGAGCCCCGCCGGACCACCCGGCTGGACCAGCCTCGGGAAGTACGCCGGGCGCTGGTGCCCACACCGACGTACGACCCGGAGGCCTTCGGCCGCCTGAGCGAGCGGATCGCCCGCTTCATCGGCACCGGGCGGTTCCTGGTCTACATGACGGTGTTCGTCATCGTCTGGGTCGTCTTCAACGTCGTGGCCGAGGAGCTGGTCTTCGACGACTACCCGTTCATCCTGCTGACGCTGATGCTCTCGCTGCAGGCCTCCTACGCGGCCCCGCTGATCCTGCTCGCCCAGAACCGCCAGGCCGACCGCGACCGGGTGCAGTACGAGCAGGACCGGGCCCGGGCCGAGCGCAACATCGCCGACACCGACTACCTGACCCGCGAGCTCGCGTCCCTCCGGATGGCGGTCGGCGACGTCGCCACCCGGGACTTCCTGCGCTCCGAGCTGCGCCAGCTGCTCGACGAGCTGGAGGAGCGCCGGAACCTGGACCCGGGTCCGGCCGGCGGGACGAAGCCCGAGAAGTCCTGAAGAAGTCGGCCGCCGGAGCCGATTCCTTGAGGCATGACTGCTCTGCTGCCCGACGACGAGCCCGGACAGGACCGCCGCCGGCTCGGTGACGTGCTCGTCGACGCCGCGGTGATCACCGAGGCCGAGCTCGCGGCCGCCCTGGACGCCCAGCGGACCGTGATCGGGTCCCGGCGCCGGCTGGGCCACGTGCTCGTCGACCTGGGGCTGGTCACCGAGCGGCAGATCACCGAGGCGCTGGCCGACCAGCTGCGGCTGGAGGTGGTGGACCTGAACCGGGTGGTCATCTCGCCGGAGAGCGTGCGGCTGCTCCCCCGTGCCGTCGGGCGGCGGCTCGGGATGCTGATCCTGTCCAAGGAGGGCCGCCGGCTGACGCTGGCCGCGAGTGACCCGACCGACGTGGTCGCACTGGACGACGTCCGGCTGCACACCGGCGCCACCGAGCTGGTGGTGATGGTGGCCACCGAGAGCCAGATCTCCGACCAGCTGACCCGGGCCTGGTCGCTGGCCGAGGACTCGTCCGACGTATCGACGTTCTTCGAGGAGACCGCCGGACCCGCGGACGAGGACGACGGGGCCTCGACGAGCAATGCCGCGCCGACGGTCCGGCTGGTCAACATGGTGCTCGCCGACGCCGTCCGGATGGGGGCCAGCGACATCCACATCGAGCCGCAGCGGGACAGCCTGCGCATCCGGTACCGGGTCGACGGGGTGCTCCGCGAGGTCATGTCGGTGCCGCGCAGCGCGCTGGCATCGGTGGTCAGCCGGCTGAAGATCGTCTCGGGGCTGGACATCGGGGAGCGCCGACTGCCGCAGGACGGCCGCACCCGGATCGCGGTGGACGGGCAGCTCGTCGACGCCCGGGTCAGCTCGCTGCCCTCGGTGCACGGCGAGAAGGTGGTCGTCCGGCTGCTCGCGCCGGCCGACCGCCTGCAGGCGCTGGAAGACGTCGGGCTCGACCCGGACCAGCTCGCCGACGTCCGCCGGGTGCTGCAGACCCCGCAGGGCCTGGTGCTGCTCACCGGCCCGACCGGCAGCGGCAAGACCAGCACGCTGTACTCGGCGCTGCAGGAGATCCACACGCCGGACCGCAACATCGTCACCCTCGAGGACCCGGTCGAGATTCAGATCCCCGGCCTGACGCAGGTGCAGGTGCACGAGCGCAGCGGCCTCACCTTCAGCCGCGGACTGCGTGCGGTGCTCCGGCAGGACCCCGACGTCGTGCTGGTCGGCGAGGTGCGCGACAGCGAGACCGCCGAGCTGGCCATGCGGGCGGCACTGACCGGCCACCTGGTCCTCACCACGCTGCACACCAACAGCGCCCTGTCCTCCATCACCCGGCTGGTCGACATGGGGCTCGAGCCGTTCATGGTCGGGTCGGCCCTGAGCGCAGTGGTGGCCCAGCGGCTGGTCCGCCGGCCGTGCGCGGCCTGCGCCGTGCCGGACCAGCCCGACCCTGCGCTGCTGCTCTCCCTGGGTGTCGACCCCGCCGTCCTCGAGTCGGCCACACCGAGGCGAGGGACCGGGTGCGCCGAGTGCGGCCAGACCGGGTACCGCGGCCGGGTGGGCGTCTTCGAGGTGCTCGTCGTCGACCAGGAGATGCGCCACGTGCTCGTCTCGAACCCCACCGAGCAGGCCATCACCGAGGCGGCCCGCGAGATGCCGACCCTGTTCCACTCGGCCCTGGCCAAGGCCATCGCCGGCGAGACCACCTTCGAGGAGGTGCTGCGGGTCAGCCCGCAGGAGTGACGTCCGCCGGCTCGGCCAGGGGGTCGTCGGCGAGCATCCGGCCGAGCAGGCCCGCGAGGGCAGCGGCCTCGTCCTCGTCCAGGCGGCCCACCGCGTGGGCGGCGACGCCGCGCAGGTGCACCGGGCTGGCCTCGCGCAGCCGGGCCAGACCGTCGTCGGTGAGCACGGTGAACAGGCCGCGGGCGTCGCTGTCGCACGCCTCCCGGCGGACCAGGCCCTCCCGCTCGAGCCGGTCGACCAGCCGGGTGAGCCCGCTGCGGGACAGCAGCACCCGCTCGGCCAGCTCCGACATCCGCAGCCGGCGCTGAGGTGCCTCGACCAGCTGCACGAGCACGTCGTAGGACGCCAGCGGCAGCCGCTGCTCCGCGAGCAGGTCGCTCTCCAGCCGACGGGTGACCAGGGCGTGCGCGCGCAGGAAGCGCCGCCAGGCGAGCATCTGCTGCTCACTCAGGTCCCCCGACCGATGCATACGGTGATCGTACGACCACTCGAGGCCGTACGGCGGCACGCCCCCGGCCACGTAGCATCGACGGCATGTCCGCCCCCTCCGCCACCGGCCCGACCCTCGACGCCGTGCAGGCCGCCCTCGCTACCGTCGACGACCCCGAGATCCGCAAGCCGATCACCGACCTCGGCATGGTCAAGTCGGTCGACATCGCGCCGTCCGGGCAGGTGTCGGTGGCGGTCTACCTCACCGTCGCGGGCTGCCCGATGCGCGACACGATCACCAAGAACGTCACCGCTGCCGTGGCTGCGGTCGACGGCGTGACCGGTGTCACGGTCGAGCTGGACGTCATGTCCGACACCCAGCGCAAGGACCTGCAGGGCCGGCTGCGCTCAGCCTCCGGCGCGGTCGAGCGCGAGATCCCGTTCGCGCTGCCGGGGTCCCTCACCCGGGTCTACGCGGTGGCCTCGGGGAAGGGCGGGGTCGGCAAGTCGTCAGTGACGGTGAACCTGGCGGCCGCGATGGCCCGCAGCGGGCTGGCCGTGGGCGTGGTGGACGCCGACATCTACGGCCACTCGGTGCCCCGGATGCTCGGCGTCGAAGGCCGCCCCACGCAGGTCGAGGACATGATCCTGCCGCCGGTGGCCAACGACGTGAAGGTCATCTCGATCGGGATGTTCGTCGCCAACAACCAGCCGGTGGTGTGGCGCGGACCGATGCTGCACCGGGCGTTGCAGCAGTTCCTCGGCGACGTCTACTGGGGCGACCTGGACGTGCTGCTGATGGACCTCCCGCCCGGCACCGGCGACATCGCCATCTCGGTGGCCCAGCTGGTGCCGCCGGCCGAGCTGCTCGTGGTCACCACCCCGCAGCAGGCCGCGGCCGAGGTGGCCGAGCGGGCCGGCACCATCGCGCTGCAGACCCACCAGCAGATCGCCGGCGTGGTCGAGAACATGTCCTACCTGCCCTGTCCGCACTGCGGCGACCGGATCGAGGTCTTCGGCAGCGGCGGCGGCCAGGCGGTGGCCGACGGGCTCAGCCGCTCGATGGGCGCCCCGGTGCCGCTGCTCGGCGAGATCCCGCTGGACACCCGGCTGCGCGAGGGCGGCGACTCCGGCCGCCCGCTGGTGCTGGACCACCCGGACGCCCCGGCGGCCCTGGCCCTCACCAAGGTCGCGGACGCGCTCGGCCACCGGGCCCGCGGCCTGGCCGGCCGCTCGTTGGGGCTGAGCCCCGCAGGCCGCTAACCGCGTAGGCCGGCTATGCGGCCTGAGCCCCGCAGGCCGCTGATCCGCTAGGTCGCGTCCTCGTCGTACGGCGGGGGCGAGACCTCGCCGTTCGCGGCCGGCTTGTTGCGCGGGCCGGCCGACCCGGTCCGGCCGACGCCGTCCATGTCGTCGAGGTCCAGCGGCTCGATCAGGTGCTTGCGCACCAGGGTGCGCGGGTTCAGGTCGGCCATCGAGATGTCCTTGAACTCGGGTCCGAGCTCACGACTCACCTCGGCCCGGGCGTCGTTCGCCATCCGGCGCAGCTGTCGCAGCATCCGGGCCGCGTCGGCCGCGTAGCGGGGCAGCTTGTCCGGGCCCATCACCAGGAGGGCGATCACCGCCAGCGCGATGAACTCCAGCGGCCCGATGTCGAATACCACCTGGCGATCCTCTCACCCCTCGTGCGCGCCCAGGGTGACTTCTACCTGGTGCTCCGATCCGCCCCGCCGCACCGTGAGCGTCACCGTGTCACCCGGCTGCTTGCTGCGGATCGCGACGATGAGCTCCGAGCTGCCCTGCACCGTCTTGCCGTCCAGGGCGAGGATCACGTCGCCGGCCTCGAGGCCGGCATCGGCGGCCGGGCCACCCGGCACGATGGCCGGGCCACCGTCGGCGCCGCCGCTGGCGATCCGGGCGCCCTCACCGTCGTACGTCCCGTCCAGGCTGGCCCCGATGATCGGGAACTGGGCCTTGCCCTTGTCGATCAGCTGCTCGACGGTGCGGCGGACCTGGTTGATCGGGATCGCGAACCCGACCCCGATGTTGCCGCTCTCGCCGCCGAGACTGCCCCCGACGGTGGCGATGGCGGAGTTGACCCCGATCACCTCACCATCGATGTCGACCAGAGGGCCACCGGAGTTGCCCGGGTTGATGGCCGCGTCGGTCTGGATCGCGTTGATGTACGCCGAGTCGCTGCCGCCCTGCTCGCCACCGGCGGTGACCGGCCGGTTCTTGGCGCTCACGATGCCGCTGGTGACGGTGCCGGACAGGCCGAGCGGTGAGCCGATCGCGAGCACCTGGTCCCCGACCACGACGCTGTCGGAGTTGCCCAGCGGCAGCGCCGGCAGGTTCTTGGCGTCCACCTCGAGGACGGCGATGTCATAGCTGGGCGAGGTCCCGAGCACCTTGGCGGTGGCGGAGGTGCCGTCGCTGAAGGTCAGCTCGGGGGCGCCGTTGGCGTCGGCGACGACGTGGTTGTTCGTGACCAGGATGCCGTCCTCGTCGATCACGAACCCGGAGCCGGTGGCCTGGCCCTGCGAGGTGTCGACCTTGATCTGCACCACGCTCGGCAGCACCCGGGCGGCTACCCCGGGGACGCTGCCGTCGGGGCGCGACACGTTCCTGGCCGGCGCCGCGCCGAGGCTCGCGCCGTCGATCGTGCCCGATCCGTCCCGGTCCGTGAGCAGCACGCCGAGCGCCCCACCGGCCAGACCCGCCACCAGCGCGATCGCCACGGCCAGCGCGACGAGCAGGCCGGTCCGGTTACCGCCGGCCGGGCGCGGCTCCCGGCCGAGGGTGTCGGTGGGCGCCCAGACGTCGTAGACGGCGCCGTAGCGCTCGGTGACGGTGTCGTCCGATCCCGGCTGAACCGGCTCGGCCGGCTGAACCGGCTCGGCCGGCTGGGCCTGCTGGGCCTGCTCGGGCGGCCGGGCGTCCCAGACCTCGCGCGGCGGGCTGACCCACCACGGGGTCGCCGTCCCCTCGCCGTCCTCGTCGGTCGGCCGATGCTCGTCGGTCATGCTGCGGTGCTCCCGGTGCTCGCGGGTCGGTCCCCGGTGGCTGCTGCCCTCACCCGAACGGGTTGAACCAGGAGGCAACCCGGTCCAGTCCCCGGCCGAGACGGCCGAGGGTGTCACCGTCGGTGGCCGGTTGGTGCGGCAGGGCCGCGACCACCTGGTCCACCGTACGCTCCGGGGCGTCCGCGACGACCGTGTAGACGGTCTGTCCGGACGTCCAGACGACCCGCTGCGGCACCTCGCCGCTGACCCAGACCTCATGCCCGTCGATGACCTCGCGGTGGTGACCCGCCAGGCCGTCGCCGGCCAGCCGGCCGCGCTGCTCGAACACCGAGACGGTGGCGATCCCGTCGCTGTAGCTCAGGTGCATGATCCCGCCGGCCGCGCCGTCCCGGCGCCGGGCGTCGACCAGTGCGAGCGGGCCGGGCAGGACCTTGGGGCAGTCCCAGCCCTTGCCCCGCATCGCAGCCAGCGCGGTCGTGTCGATCGTGGTCGCCCAGGCCCGGCTGCCGGTGTCGGACGCCACCGCCCCGCTGCCGACCCTCACCTCGACGAAGGCGTTGGCCCGGGTGACCCGGCCGCGGCCGTCGTAGACCTCGCGGCGCAGGACCAGGCCGGTCTCCCGGTCCAGCCAGAACCGGGCCGCTTCCTGGCCGCCGGCCGCGGTCCCCGGCCGGCGGGCGGCCACGACGTCGACCGGGCGGCCGGCGACCTGGCCCGCGCCCACGACCGACAGCGAGTAGTGCGCCGCCAGGACGCCGACCGCGCCACCATCGGCGATCGACGGCGTCCCGGTCGCCGCCAGCGTCATCCGGCGGGCCGGCGCCGAGGGAGAGGCGTCGCTGGTCACCGTGGTGCCGCGGCCCGGCTCGTGGTCGACCTGGACCACCTCGCTGGTCGTGCCGCGCGAGGTCCAGGCGGACACGAACTGCACACCGCTGTACGACATGCGCCCGGGCGCTGCCGCCGCGCGGTCGAGCAGCCGCCGCGCCTGGGTCTGGACGACCGGCGGGCTGCCCGACCCGGAGCCGGCCGCCGGGTCGGTGCTCTCCGGCGGCGCGGAGCGGCCGGGAGCCACGAGGAGCACGAGCACCACGAGCGGTCCCAGCACGAGCACCGCCCCGGCGACGGGGACGCTGCGCCTCACCGTCTGGGGGCGGTGGGGTAGAACGCGTCGCCGAACGTCGCGGCCACCCCGAGGCCGGGATCGCCGAAGGTGACACCGCTGGTGGTGGCCGTGTGCTCGACCGAGAGCTCGGCCGCGGGCGGCACGATCGGACCGGCCGTCCCGCTCGGGGCAGCCGCGAACGCCGTACCGAGCACGAGGACTCCGACCGAGAGGGCCCCGGCGGCGGCGTACCGGGCCCGGCGAACCGTCCGGCGGGCGGTGCCGGCGCCGCGCGAGGCGGGGCCCCGGGAGTCGACCCGGGAGCCGCGCGGGCTGCGCCCCGGGGGCGGCAGCAGCGGCACCACAGGGCCCTGCGGCATGGTGCGGGCGCGCGGCGGCAGCGGGCCACCGGGCCGGGCCAGCTCCTGCAGGGAGGCGAGCACCCGGTCCGACGGGGCGGGGGCCAAGGCCGAGGCCAGCGCGTCCTTGACCGCCCGCTCGGCCTCGAGCTGGTCGCGGCAGGCTGCGCAGTGGGCGACGTGGGCGAGGGCGCGCTCGCGGTCCTGGTGGCCGAGCTCGCCGTCGGCGAGGGCGGAGATGCGGGGGCCGAGGTGGCTCACGGCGACGCCTCCTCGCCCGGCTCGACGGCCGCGCGGCGACCGGGGGCCCGGTGCTCGAGAGCGGCCCTCAGCTGCACCCGGCCGCGGTGGATCCGGCTCCGCACCGTGCCGAGCTTGATCCCCAGGGTCGCGGCGATCTCCTCGTAGGACAGCCCCTCGATGTCGCAGAGGACGACGGCGGCGCGGAAGTCGGGCGGGAGGTCGTCCAGGGCGCGCTGGACGTCGTCGTCGAAGTGCCGCTCGTCGTAGACCTGCGCCGGGCCGGGCTCCCGGCCGGGCAGCCGCTCGGCGGCGTCGTCGGCGAGCCCGTCGAAGCGGATCCGCTGCTTACGGCGGACCTGGTCGAGGAAGAGGTTGGTGGTGATGCGGTGCAGCCAGCCCTCGAACGTCCCGGGGGTGTAGCTGGACAGCGACCGGAAGACCCGCACGAACACGTCCTGGGTCAGGTCCTCGGCGTCGTGCGGGTTGCCGGTCAGGCGGTAGGCGAGCCGGTACACGCGCGCGGAGTGGGTGCGGACGACCTCGTCCCAGGTGGGCGGCGACCAGTCGGCCAGCGCGTCGGTGGGCTCACCGGTCGCCGCGCCCACGGGCACCGGGTCCGGCGCGGTCGACTCGACCACGAACCCACCTCCCCGGGTCAGCACGGCAGCAGCAGCACTCATCGTGCCTGGTCTCCTCCTCCGACCCAACCCGGGTCGACGCGATCGTGTTCCGCTTGTGACGGTCGTCAGAGGAACGTCGGGCCCGGTGCCGAGGTTCCGCTGACAACCGACACGCCTCCCGGCGTGACTGGGGTTCCCGGGGGTGACCGGACTTCCTGGCGGGAGCTAGGCTCGCGCCGCCCGCTCGCCACCCCGCCCCTGGAGGCCGACATCGCCGGGAACCTGCAGTCCAGCTGGACCTACGCGGAGGAGTTCGTCCCGGAGGACGAGGTCCTGACCACCGCCCGCTCCAAGGGCGGCGAGCTCGGCTGCGTGCCGGTGCTCCCGGGGGCCGGGGCTGCGCTGGCCGCGCTCGCGGCCGCCGCCGGGGCCAAGGCGGTCGTGGAGATCGGGACCGGCGCCGGCGTGGGGTCGATCTACCTGCTCCGCGGGATGCGGCCGGACGGGGTGCTGACCACGATCGACGTGGAGCCGGAGCACCACCGGGCGGCCCGGGAGACCTACGCCGAGGCGGGCATCGCCTCCAACCGGGTCCGGCTGATCTCCGGCCGGGCGCTGGACGTGCTGCCACGGCTCACCGACGGCGCGTACGACCTGGTGTTCTGCGACGCAGACAAGAAGGAGTACGCCGGGTACCTGGAGCAGGCGCTGCGGCTGCTGCGCCCCGGGGGCACCGTGGTCTTCGACAACGCGCTCTGGCACGACCGGGTCGCCGACCCGACGGAGCGGGACGAGGACACGACGGCGATCCGCGAGCTGGGCCGCGCCGTGCGCGAGGACGAGCGACTGGTGAGCGCGATGCTGGCCGCCGGCGACGGGCTGCTGGTCGCGGTCACCCGGCCCTGACGCGGCGAAGCCCCGGCCCGCACGATGGCGGACCGGGGCCGGTCGTGCTCGCCCGTCAGGCTACGGCGGTCTTGAGTGCATCCCCCAGAGCGCCGGCCTCGTCGGCCGACAGCTCGACGACGAGTCGCCCGCCACCCTCGAGCGGCACGCGCATCACGATGCCGCGCCCCTCCTTGGTGACCTCGAGCGGACCATCGCCCGTTCGCGGCTTCATGGCCGCCATGCTGGCTCCTTTCGGTACGTCACCCCGAGCAGCGCAAAACTGCCCGCGAGGCATCGACACGTCGTGTGTGTTGGTGCATTATCCCGCGAAACCCGCCCCCGACGAAACGCAGTGCGAAACGCTGGCACCCACACCGTGCCGGACCACCCCGGGAGGCCGCTCGTCGTGAACGCCCGCTCAGCCCTGTTCGACCTCTACGGCGACCACCTGCGCGCCCGCGGTGGGCAGGCGCCGGTGGCCGCCCTGGTGCGGCTGCTCGCCCCGCTCGGCGTCGCCGCGCCGGCCGTCCGCACCGCCGTGTCGCGGATGGTGCGGCAGGGGTGGCTCGAGCCGGTGCGGCTCCCCGAGGGCCCCGGCTATGCGCTCAGCCCGCGGGCCGTCCGCCGGCTGGACGACTCGGCCGCGCGCATCTATCGCACCCAGGACGCGTCCTGGGACGGCATCTGGCACCTGATGGTCACCGACCTCCCCGGCGAGCGCAGCCGTCGCGACCGACTGCGGGCCGGGCTGACCTTCCT
>JAVEDA010000128.1 GCA_030841195.1 Actinomycetota bacterium
AGCACCGGCTGCAACAACCGCGACCCGAAGGCCGACGACCCGGCCGTCGCGTTCGACTGGCTGGGCGCCACCGTCGGCGGCGGCGACATCCGCGGCGTGCTGGCCGGAGTCGACTCGCGGGTGATGAAGGTGCGGATCTGGATGGACAACGGTGACATGACCCTCGCCGACCTGAAGCCCGGCGGCTGGGAGGGGACGAAGCTGTTCGCTCTCACCGTGCCGGCGGACGGACCGCGGCCCCGGCGGCTGGTCGCCTACTCCGACGCCTCGGGGACCGTCCTGCAGGCCCTTGACCTCAGCGAGCGGTCCGGCACCGGCTGGTTGCCCGACGGCGAGAAGCACTGTGAGGGTGCCTTCAGTGCGTCCTGGCCCAACGGCGGTACCGCGGGCGACGTGGACGTCGAGCTGTGGAGCGCGTCGGCCAAGGTGATCGTGACCGGCTCCGACACCGTCGCGACGGAGTGCATCGGTCTGCAGCGCACCGTGCAGGGCGTGACCTCAAGGCCACATGACCTGGTGTTCCTGGTCGCCCCCGAGGTCGCGATGATCACTGTGCTCGACCCCGCCGGAGGGATGGGGGCGTGGTCGGTCATGCCGGCGCCGGTGCAGGGCTCCCTGTGGGAGGTCGCCGCACTGCACATCGACCAGGACGTCCCCTCGTCAGCAGTCGTCCTGGTGCGGGACGCGACCGACCACGACCTGCAGCGGGTCCCGATCGGCCAGCTCAGGTGAGCCAGGCGCGCATCTTCTGCTCGCACTCGAGGATCGCCGCGATGTCGCAGTACTCCTCGCGCTGGTGCGCGACGCTGGGGTCGCCGGGACCGTAGTTGACCGCGGGCACACCGAGCGCGGAGAACCTCGCCACGTCGGTCCAGCCGAACTTCGGCAGCGGCTCACGGCCGACCATCGCCACGAACTCCGCCGCAGCCGGGTGCGACAGGCCGGGCAGCGCGCCGGGGGCGGAGTCGGAGATCTCGACCTCGAAGCCCGACAGCACCCGGCGTACGACCTCGGCTGCTTGGTCTTCGCTCTTGTCCGGTGCGAACCGGTAGTTGACGGTGACCCGGCACTCGTCCGGGATCACGTTGCCGGCCACTCCCCCGGTGATGCCGACCGCGTTCATGCCCTCGCGGTAGGTCAGGCCGTCGATCTCGACCTCGGCTGCCTCGTAGGCGGCCAGCCGCTGCAACAGGTCGCCGGCCGCGTGGATCGCGTTGCTGCCCATCCAGGACCGGGCCGAGTGGGCGCGGTGACCGCGCAGGACGACGTCGGCGCGCATCGTGCCCTGGCAACCGGCCTCGACGGTGGCATTGGTCGGCTCCATCAGTACGGCGAAGTCCCCGACCAGCCAGTCCGGCTGGTTGCGCACGACCCGGCCCAGTCCGTTCTTGTCGGCCTCGACCTCCTCGTGGTCGTAGAAGACGTAGGTGACGTCCCGGTTGGGCTCGACGAGGTGCTTGGCAAGGAGCAGCTGGACGGCGACGCCGCTCTTCATGTCGGTCGTGCCGCAGCCGTGGATGCGGCCGTCGACGACCCGGCAGGGCAGGTTGTCTCCCAGTGGCACGGTGTCGATGTGTCCCGCGACCACGACCCGCTCGGGCCGGCCGAGGTTCGTCCGCGCAACCACCGCGTCGCCGTCGCGGTCCACGGTGAGGTGTGGCACCTCGCGCAGCACCAGCTCGATGGCCTCGGCCAGGCGGCGCTCGTCACCGCTGACCGACTCGATGTCGCAAAGAGCGACGGTAAGGGCAGCAGCATCCATCGAGAGGTCGAGGCGGGTCATGTCGGCGACCATAGCCCGGCTCTGGCAGGCTGACGGCCATGAGCGAGGGCGGGCCGCGGACGGCGCACGGGACCGGGCTGGTCACCGTGCACCGGCCGACCGGCGACGTCCTGGACGTGTGGTTCCCCGAGCCCGCGCTGGGCCCCGCCGCGGAGGACACCGACTTCACTGCGTTGGACGCACTGGTCGCGGAGGACGACGACCGCGAGACCAGTCGCCAGGTCGTCAGGGTCGAGGTCGACCTCGACGCTGAGCCTCGCGACACCGCCGACGTGTGGCTGCGGCTGCACCTGCTCTCGCACCGGCTGGTCCGCCCGCGGACCGTGGACCTGACCGGCGTCTTCGGCCGGCTCACCAACGTCGTCTGGACCAACCACGGCCCCTGCGCGGTCGACGGTTTCGAGGCCACCCGGCTGCGGCTGATGCGTCGCGGCCCGGTGCAGGTGCTGGGCGTCGACAAGTTCCCGCGGATGGTCGACTACGTGCTGCCCGCCGGCGTACGCATCGCCGACGCCGACCGGGTCCGGCTCGGCGCGCACCTGGCCGCCGGGACGACGGTGATGCACGAGGGGTTCGTCAACTACAACGCCGGCACCCTCGGTGCGTCGATGGTCGAGGGTCGGATCAGCGCCGGTGTCGTCGTCGGCGACGGCTCCGACGTCGGCGGCGGCTCGTCGATCATGGGGACCCTCTCCGGTGGTGGCACCGAGGTCATCAGCGTCGGCGAGCGGTGCCTGATCGGCGCCAACGCCGGCATCGGCATCTCGCTCGGCGACGACTGCGTGGTCGAGGCCGGCTGCTACGTCACGGCCGGCACCAAGGTGACCCTTCAGGACGGCTCTGTCGTCAAGGCCCGCGACCTGTCCGGGCGCGACAACCTGCTGTTCTGGCGGAACAGCGTCTCGGGTGCGATCGAGGTGGTGGCGCGGTCCGGCAGCTGGGGTGCGCTCAACGCGGCCCTGCACGCGAACGACTGACGCCGGCCGTCGGGGGACCTTGAGTCGTGGCGCTCACCCGACGCGGTCGCCTCACCGTCACGCTGTCGGTCACGGCGGTGCTCGTGGTCGTGCTGGTCCTGCTGCTGACCCGCACCCCGCTCGGATCCGCGCTGGGTGTCGGCACGGCCCCGCCGTGCACGCTCTCGACCGCATCCACGGAGGAGCACTGGTCGACAGTGCAGGCGATGACGGCCACCACCGTCACCGGTGTCGGCACCCGGATCGGCGCGACCGAGAACGGCGTGGCCGCTGCCGTACGCCGGTCGCTGGCCGTCGATCGTGCGCACCCGATCAGCGTTGCTGCCGCCCGTCAGCTCTACCGTCAGCTGCCCGACGTCGCGAACCCGTCGGCCGACTCGCTGGCCGTCGCACGCGCGCTGCTCGGACACCGCGGGCCGGCACTGACCTGCGTGCTGGCCGTCACCGCCGGGAACGGGCTGGCGACCGAGCAGGCAGGCCGGCTCGGGCTGACCCCGCGAGCCGAGGCTCTGCGCAGTGCCCTCCGGGAGGTGTTCGGGCGGCAGAGCCTGGGCGGCTTCGCGCCCGGCGGTGTGACGACCGGGCACATCGAGGGCTCCGCGCACTACGAGGGGCGGGCGATCGACGTCTTCTTCCGGCCGATCACCGCCGAGAGCACCCGGGCCGGCTGGCAGACGGCGCTCTGGGCGGTCGCGCATGCCGAGCGGCTGCACCTGGCCACCGTGATCTTCGACCGGAAGATCTGGACAGCCACCCGGTCACTCCAGGGCTGGCGGGACTACCGCTATCCCGGTGGCGCGACCGACAACCCGGTGCTCCTGCACGAGGACCACGTGCACCTCGACGTCGAGCCCGGCGGGTGAAGGCGGCACAGGTTCGGGCGAAGGGTGACCGAACCCTTATCCGACAAGGCTGCTGCGGTACGCCGGCCAGCGCGCCTACGGATTCGAGGCCTCCAGCAGGTCGGCAAGCTCCCGGCGTACGAGGGCAAGCAGCGACGCGTTCGATGTCCACTGTGACCACGACGACGCGGCCTGCGCGACGATCTGGTCCGCCTCGGCGCCCAACCCGCGAGCCCGCAGCAGCGCGACGTAGTCGTAGTCGTCCATGCCGTCGCGCACCATCGCCAACCGCACTGACGGCGCCACGCCGACCACCCCGGCCCGCCAACCGGGATAGACCAGCGACCCTTCACCGGGAAAGCAGCATCTCGACAAGTGCCGGTAGTTCGGGTCGATCCACGGGTTTTGCTGCCAGAGGTCGACGGCCCAGTACAGGAGACCGGTGACGCCTTGTGACGCGTTGAGGAACCCGCCGAGCACCCGGTAGTTCGTGATCGGGAAGTCGAGCTCCCAGTTGGGGATTCGGCCCGCATGGACCAGCGCCTGGTAGGACCAGAAGTCGCCGCCAGCAGCCAGCACCTGGTCCCGCATTGCCGGGTCGAGGTCGCGGAACTGCGGCGGGGTCAGCACCCAGATGTCCACGACCGGTCGCCCGGTGCCGTCGTCGAGCAGGTCGGGCCGCGGCACGATCGTCACCAGGTGGTCGACGTCGGCAGCGTGCAGCACCCGCGCCCACTGAGCCAGCACGGGCGCCGCATCGACACACCCTCCGACCTCGTCCGCCGAGTAGTTGTAGAGGTGAAGCGCAGGGTCGTGCGCGGCGGCGGCAGCCTGGACCGTCTCGACCGGTGGCGGCCCCCCCATCGCGCAGTGGCTGATATCGGCGCCGCTCCAGAAGTGCAGGTCCATCGACGACAGGCCCTGATCGCGCAGCTGCGTCTCACGGGTCCGATCGACCGTTCCGGGCTGCACCCGGTATCGCAGCAGCAGGTCCTCGACGGCTGGCACCCGGTTCTCGAGCCGCCGGATCTGGAACCGGGAACCACTCGCCGGCACCACCGGCAGCGCGAAGTCGCGCACCCGCAGCGTCACCGGCCCGGAGCGGCGGCCCTGGTCGCTGGTGACCGTCCAGGTGCCGCGGTAGACGCCGGGCACTGCATCGCGCGGCACCGTCACGTCCACCCACACCGGCTGGTTGCGGCCAGCAGCCACCGGGAAGGGCGCCGCGCGGTAGTGCGCCCCGACGCGCGGCGGCCGACCCGTCACGGGGTCGACGAACGGCACCAGGGCGTCGGGGAACCAGGTCCACCGCACCCGACGGCCGGACCAAGCCGGGCTGTGCCGGCCCACCCGGACATAGTGTTCGCGGTACCGCGCCACGGCCCCGCCAGAGATCTCGCCGCCGCCGACCCGCCGCAGCGGCGACAACGACACGGACGCGTGGGTCAGCGGGCCGCCGTGGGCCCGGACGGCCACCTGGAACGACTCGGTCTCGCCGCGAGCCGCGTCAAGCCACGCCCCGCTATGGCTGCCGGCGGGCGCGATGATCCGCACCCGCTCCGTCGACGGGACGACCCAGGCAACCGGCTTCCCGGCCCGGGCGGCTGCCGCCTGCGTCACGGTTCCCGCGACCGTGGCGACGGTCAGCAGCAGGATGACGACGAGCAGGCCGGTATGACGGGCAGGCAGCCCGTACCCCGTCAACGTCCCCCGTTGCACCTGTTGAGTATGGGCTGCCAGGTCATCGACCACAACGATCCGGCCACGTCCCTGGTGAGTCGACAGCTGATCGGCGAGGCTCGAGAGCGTGCGTCGGGGTCTGCGCGGATGCGGTGTCGCTGCGCTGGCGGCGGCGCTGGTCTCCTGCACCAGCTCGGCCGCCGAGCAACCGGCCGCCGGCCCGGCGCCGACCACCGCCGCGGCCGCCACCGAGGCACCGGTCGTCATCAGGGACTGCTGGTTCCCCGCCGGCGCAGCCAACGTGTCCCTCACCGGTGAGCAGGCGCAGGGGCTCACCGCCCGGGCCGCCGAGCTCGGACGCACCACCCGCAACACCGGACGCCTTGTGCAGCAGCTGGCGACCACGGTGAGCAGCGCCGTCGCGGTGGACGCCACCACGGCTCGCACCATCGCCGCGGGCCTGGCCGGCCTGCCACGGGCCGCGCGGCTGGTCTGTGCCTGGGCGCGGGCCGCGGTCGAGCCGCAGGAACCCGGCCCGAGCGGTCTGGTGCCACGGGCCCGACAGCTCCGCGCGGCCTGGACCGAAGCCTTCGGCTACCTGCCCGCGGGGGGCTTCGCCAGCGGCGGGGTGAGCACCGGTCACGTCGACGGCTCCGCACACTACGAAGGGCGCGCGATCGACGTGTTCTTCCGGCCCCAGGGGGACCGCGAGCAGCAACGGCGCGGCTGGGTGTTCGCCCAGTGGGTGCTGGCCCGCGCCGCCGACCACCAGGTGCTGTCGATCATCTACGACGACCACATCTGGACGTCGTGGGCCGCCGGCTTCGGCTGGCGCGACTACGTGCACCCGGGCGCCACGATGCGCCACCGCGGCAACGCCGTGCTGCGCCACCTCGACCACGTGCACGTGGCGGTCGAGAGCGGGCGCCCGTTCGGGGTCCGTTGACGCGGCGGGACCGCTAGGAGGCGGTGATCCGCGCCGCCGCCGCCGCGACCCGCTCGTCGGTAGCGGTCAGCGCCACCCGCAGGTGCTTGCTGCCGGCCGGCCCGTAGAACTCCCCCGGCGCGGCCAGGATCCCCAGCCGGGCCAGCGACTCCAACGAGGCCCAGCAGTCCTCGTCGCGGGTCACCCACAGGTAGAGGCCGGCATCCGAGCCGTCCACCCGCCAACCGGCCCGGTCGAACGCGGCCCGCAGCACCTCGCGCCGGGCCCGGTAGCGGGCGTGCTGCTCGCGCACGTGCGGCTCGTCGTCCAGCGCGGCGACCATGGCGGCCTGCACCGGCGCCGGCACGATCATCCCCGCGTGCCGCCGCACCTCCAGCAGCTCGCGGACGAGCACCGGGTCACCGGCCACGAATGCGGCCCGGTAGCCGGCGAGGTTCGACCGTTTCGACAGCGAGCAGACCGCGAGCAGGCCCTCGTGGCTGCCGTCGCACACCCGCTCGTCCAGCACCGACGGCGCGCCGGTCGCCTCCCACTCGCCCCACCCCAGCTCGGCGTAGCACTCGTCGGAGGCCACCACCGCGCCGCGCTCGCGGGCCCAGGCGACGACCTTGCGCAAGTGCTCCACCGGCAGCACCCGGCCGGTCGGGTTGGCCGGCGAGTTCAGCCAGACCAGGCGGACCCGCTGCGGGCCGAGCGACGTCAGACCGTCCGCGGCGACGGGGGTGGCGCCGGCCAGCCGCGCCCCCACGTCGTACGTCGGGTAGGCCACCTCCGGGTGCACCACCACGTCCCCGGGGCCGAGCCCCAGCAGGGTCGGCAGCCAGGCCACCAGCTCCTTGGAGCCGACCGTCGGAAGCACCGCAGCCGGATCGACCGCCGGTGCCCCGCGACGGGCGAACCACCGGACCGCCGCGTCGCGCAGTGCCGGCGTGCCGTGGGTGAGCGGGTAGCCGGGTGCGTCGGACGCGGCCTCCAGCGCCCGGCGTACGACCTGCGGGGTCTGGTCGACCGGAGTCCCGACCGAGAGGTCGACGATGCCGTCCGGGTGGCTGCGGGCGGTCTCGGCGAACGAGGTCAGCCGGTCCCAGGGGAAGTCCGGCAGCCGCCCGGACACCGGGCCGGCCGTCTTCACGTCGACGGAGGTCAGTGGGCCTGTTCCTGCGGCGGCAGCGCGGCGATCAGCGGGTGGTCCTTGTCGATCTTGCCCATCTTGGCGGCGCCGCCGGGCGAGCCCAGGTCGTCGAAGAACTCGACGTTCGCCTTGTAGTAGTCCTTCCACTGCTCCGGGGTGTCGTCCTCGTAGAAGATCGCCTCGACGGGGCAGACCGGCTCGCAGGCGCCGCAGTCGACGCACTCGTCGGGGTGGATGTACAGCATCCGGTTGCCCTCGTAGATGCAGTCGACGGGGCACTCCTCGATGCATGCCTTGTCGATCAGGTCGACGCACGGCTGCGCGATGACGTAGGTCACGGTCCGGTCCCTCCCGGGGAGTGTTCGAGCCAATCGTTCAAGCCAGTGTTCCAGCGGGCCAGCAGCGCCCGCCTGCTCCTAGTATCCCTGTCCACTAGACAGTAGACACCGGAGGGGCGGGACATGCTGACCAGTCAGGACCTGGGACAGCGGGTCTCCGTGCGGCGCCGGGTCGAGGACGGCCTGACCGACGTGCTCGGCCACCTCCTGGACGTCACGGACGACCACCTCGACGTCCTGGCGCGCGGGGAGGTCCTGAGCCTGCCGACCGCCGACGTGACTGCCGCGAAGGTGGTGCCGCCGGCGACCCCGCGCCGCGGCTGGGAGGTGCCGTCGGTGACCCCTGACGACATGCAGCGCATCTGCTGGGCCGGATGGCCGGCCCGGGACACCGAGCTGCTCGGCGACTGGGCGCTGCGCGCCCACGGCGGCATCACCGGCCGGGCCAACTCCGCGATGGCCGTCGGCGACCCGGGTCTGCCGGTGCCGGACGCGCTGGCCGCGGTCGAGTCCTGGTACGCCGGTCGCGGCCTGCCGCCGCTGCTCCAGCTCCCGCTGGCCGACCCCGCCAACCTGGTGATGGCCGACCAGGGCTGGCCCCGGCTGCACGTCACCGTGGTGCAGGTGGCGCCGATCGCCGCGGTCTTGCACGGGATCGACCAGGTCTCCGTCGATGACGACCTGTGCACGGTGGTCGAGCCGGTGCCGTCGACCGACTGGCGGTCGCTGATGCACGACCTGGACACCGGCGACCCCGAGTCCCACGTGGCCATCCTCACCGGCCCCGAGCGGGTCGGTTTCGCGACGCTGTTCCGCGGCGACGAGCCGGTCGGCATCGGCCGGGTGTCGGTCGAGGGCGAGTGGGCCGGCGTGACGTCGGTGGACGTGGCGCCGGCGGCCCGACGGCAGGGCATCGGCTCGGCGGTGATGGCGGCCCTGCTCGGCTGGGCCGAGCAGCAGGGCGCCTCCTCGACGTACCTGCAGGTGCGGGCGGCCAACCCGGGGGCGCTCAAGCTCTACGACGCGCTCGGCTACGTCACCCACCACCCCTACGGCTACCGCGCGCCGGCCGCCTGACCGCAGCGCACCTCGTTCTCGGGGGCGTACTTGGTGCGCAGCTTGTCGGTCCAGACCTGCTGGCCGCGCTGGAAGAAGTTCCGCGTCACGACGACCCGGAACCCCGGGACGCCCTCGGTGGCCACGCAGTCGCCCTTCTCGGTGCCCGCGGGCCGCTGGTCGTCGACGACCTCGAACGGCTTGACGTCGTAGCGCGGGCCCTTGACCGACTCGATCCGGAACCGCTTGGTGCCGTAGATGGTCACGGTCACCGAGCTGTTCGTGTACGCCGTGGTGATGAAGAGGCCGTTCGGGGAGTCGTTGCGGAACCGCAGGTCCTTGAAGCCCCACGCGATCGTCGCGTCCCGGCCCTCCGGGTAGCGGCTGATGTAGAAGCTGTGCGCGTGGTGCTCGACGAGCTCGAGGCCGGCGAAGTACGCGGCGTTGAACGTGGTGGTCGCCAGCTGCGAGACGCCGCCGCCGAAGTCGACCTCGAGCTGGCCGTTGTTGATGATGAAGCCGGCCGCGAAGCCGCGCGCCTCGGTGCGCTCGCCCACCGTGCGGTTCAGGCTGAAGACCTTTCCCGGCAGCACCAGGGTGTGGTCCATCAGGTCGGCGGCCCGGTGGATGTTGGTCAGCCGCGGCGGGAAGTCGGACGGGTAGTACGTCGTGTAGGTCGCGACCCGCTCCACCACCCCGAGGCCCTGCGCGACCTCGGTCGTCACCTCGGGCTCACTCACCTCGAGGGGCACAGTCACGGTCCGGCCGGCACCGGTGCGGCTCAGCGCGGGCAGCACGGCCGCCGTCAAGGTGGCCGGCAGCACCTCGCGACCGGACCGGGACGGTACGACGGTGGGCCGGCCGGACCGGATCCGGAAGCTCGCGTCGGTGGCCGGCGTCTCGACGGCTGCCAGTGGCGCCCCGATCGCGGTGCGCAGGGCCGCACCGTCCAGCCGCGGCGCCAGGCTGCCGTTCCCGTCCGCCGCGAAGGTCAGGGCGGCCGCGATGGCCGCCGGGGTGACGCTCACCGACGTGCCCTCGACGACCAGCGTGAGGTCCGACGCGGTCGCGGGGGCCGCCACCTCGTCGGCGACCCGCTGGACCTCGGCCCGGCTGACCTCCGGGCTGGTGGTGGTCGCCGGGAGCGACACCGGGGTGTCGTCGTCCAGGTAGGGCGCCCGGAGATAGGCCTCGGCCAGCGCGTCCACGCTGTCCCGGCGTACCAGGGCCAGACCTGCCACCGGCAGCACCGGCTTGACGACCCCGGCGCGGCCGAACCGCACCGACCCCTCGACCCGCTCCCGGTCCATGCTGTCCGCGAGCCGGTCCACCGCCGCGCGCAGCCGGGTCCGGTCGACGGTGACGGCAGGCTGCACCTCCTCCCCTCCAGCCACGGCCTGGAGTAGGTGGACCGGGTTCCAGCTGCGGGCGCGCGCGGTGGCCAGGGTGGCGTCGACGTCAAAGATCAGGCCGGACCGGGCCGGGTGCACGACAGCGTCCGCGCCGCCGGCGCTGACCGGGATGGCCCGGTGGGCGTCGTCGCGCAGCGCCCGGGTCAGCGTCGCCGCGGCCTGGCTGCGGGACTGGCCCCCGATGTCGACGCCCCGGACCGTGGTGCCACGGGCGATGCCGGAGCCTGCCGCGAGGTACAGGCCGGCCCACGCCACGACGAGCAGACCGAGCACGCCGAGGCCGGCGACCAGCAGCCGTCGGTTCACCGCGGTCAGGAGGTCGTGCCGTAGCGGCCACGGTGGTAGAGCAGCGGGGCTCCGTCGCGGTCGCCCTGCACGGCGGCCAGGACGGCGCCGAGGACGATGTCGTGGTCACCGCCGTCGTAGACGGCCCGGGTGCGGCACTCCAGCCAGGCGAGCGAGCCGTCCAGCAGGGCAGCCCCGGTGAGGCCGCGGTGGTGCGGGTAGCGGTCCAGCTGGCCCACCAGAGGGCGGCCCTTGGTGGCGAACCAGTCCGCGGCCCGGCGCTGGGTCGTGGACAGGATCGACGCCGCCCAGGTGCCCGACTCGATCACGGCGTCCCGGAACCGCGCCTCCTTGTCGACGCAGACCAGAACCAGCAGCGGCTCCAGCGACACCGAGGTGAAGGCGCTCGCGGTCATCGCATGGTCGAAGGTGCCCAACCGGGTGGTGACGACCGTCACCCCGGTGGCGAAGTGCCCGACCGCGCGCCGGTAGGCAGCCGGGTCGACCTCGGGGTCGGCCGGCTGCGGCGGCGGGACGGGGGCAGGCACGGACATCGCTGCCGACCCTACCCGCGGGGTCGCCCGCTCAGACTCGGTCGGTCAGGCCTGGTGGACGGTGCCGGCCAGGCGGGCGTTGCTGATCACGACGGCCGCCGGACCCTCGACGAGCCGCAGCGTGTTCAGGGATGCCTCGCCGAACGCGTTCTTGGTGGCGCTGGACAGGGCCAGGCAGCCGACGACCCGGCCACCGGCCCGAAGCGGCATCGACAGGAAGGTCGCCATCCGGCCCTCGTCGTCCTGGCCGAGGAAGCCGTGGACGTCAGCCACCCGCGGCACCAGGTCGTGCACGTTGACCTGCTCCCCGGTCACCTGGGTGGCGGCGTCCGCGATGGCGCCGAAGAACTCGGTGTACTGCAGCTGGGAGGACTCCCGGGCGACGGTGAGGTAGGTCAGCCGGTCGTCCAGCATGCAGACGGCGGCCAGGTCGTAGTCGACGATCCGGCCGAGGACGCCGAGCACGGCGGCCACCGACTCCTCGAAGCCGTGCACGTCCGCCGCGATCTGGGTGACCTCGGACGACACCGAGGCCTCGAACAGCTTGCGGTCCAGCAGCTCGGAGACCCGCGCCATCACCTCGTCGTCGCCGACCTCGACCGGGTCGGGGCGCAGCGGGGGCCGGCCACCGCGGGCGGCGTCGGCCGCCTCGATGACCTCGTTGATGGCGTCGACCAGCTCGGGCGCCTCGAAGTCCTTGGTCAGGAACCGGTCGGCGCCGGTCTGCTTGCCCCAGTAGCGGTCCGACGCGGCGTCCAGCGAGGTCAGCAGCACGACCGGGATCTCCGCGGTCTGCCAGTCGTCCTTGAGCAGCCGCGCGGCCACGTAGCCGGACAGCCGCGGCATCTGGACGTCCAGGATGACGGCGTCCGGCTGGGTGCGGAATACGCCCTGGACGGCCTCCACGCCGTCCTCGGCAATGACGACGGTGAAACCGGCCCGCTCCAGCACGGTGGACACGATGCGGCGCAGCGTCGGGCTGTCGTCGGCGATCAGCACGGTGGGCATGGAAGGCTCCTTGTCATCGGCCCAGCAAGCGGCGGACCGTATCGATGAGTTCGGCCTGGTCGAACTCGCTCTTGAGCAGATAGGCGCTGGCACCTGCGTCCAGACCGGCCCGCTGGTCGGCCGGATCGCCCCGCGAGGTCATGATCACGACGGGCACGTCCTCCCAGCCGCGGGTCCGGCGCAGCGTGCGGGTCAAGGTGAACCCGTCCATGCCGGGCATCTCGACGTCGGAGAGCACCAGGTCGACCGGGTCCTGGCTCAGGCGGGCCGCACCGTCCAGCCCGTCGACAGCGGTCAGCACGTCGTAGCCGGCGCCCTCGAGGATCACCCGCTGCAGCTCGCGGACCCCCACCGAGTCCTCCACGACCAGCACCCGCGGCCGGGCCGCAGGTCCCGCTGCATCTGCCGACGTACGCCGGCCAGGCGCGCCCAGGCTGGCCGGCGCCTGGCCGCCGCCGGACGCCAGCTGGCGGACGGCGATCTCGCGGATGTCCAGCACCAGCACCACGGTGCCGTCACCGTCGATGGTGGCCCCGGCGACCGTGGGCAGGCGGCCGAGGAAGGTGCCGAGCTCCTTGACCACGACCTCGAGCTCACCCTCGAG
>JAVEDA010000144.1 GCA_030841195.1 Actinomycetota bacterium
CTCGCGGGGGTGAACATGGCGCCCGTACGCCGGTCGGCCACCGCCGAGGTGGCCGACCTGCTGGCCGACCTGGTGGCCGACGGCGTCCGCACGGTGGCGTTCGTCCGGTCCCGCCGCGCGGCCGAGACGGTCTCGTCCACCACCCGCCGGCTGCTCGCCGAGGTCTCCCCCGACCTGCCGGACCGGGTGGCGGCCTACCGGGCCGGTTACCTGCCGGAGGAGCGGCGGGCGCTGGAGGCCGACCTGCAGTCCGGCCGGCTGCTCGCGGTCGCCTCGACCAACGCCCTCGAGCTGGGCGTCGACATCGCCGGGCTGGACGCCGTGCTGCTGGCCGGCTGGCCGGGCACCCGGGCCTCGCTCTGGCAGCAGGCCGGCCGGGCCGGGCGGGCCGGCCAGGACGCGCTGGCCGTCATGGTGGCCCGCGACGACCCGCTGGACACCTACCTGACCCACCACCCGGAGACGCTTTTCGGCCGGCCGGTCGAGACCACCGTGCTCGACCCCGGCAACCCGCACGTGTTGGCGCCGCACCTGTGCGCGGCCGCTGCCGAGCTCCCACCGCTGACAGCCGACGACCTGATGGCGTTCGATCCCGACGCGGACGCGGTTGCCGAGCACCTGGTGACCCGCGGGATGCTTCGGCGGCGGGGCTCCGGGCTGTACTGGACCCGGCCGGAGCGGGCCAGCGACCTGGCCGACATCCGCGGCGTGGGCGCCGGCCCGGTCGGCCTGGTCGAGGAGGGCACCGGGCGCCTGCTCGGGACGGTGGACGGAGCTGCGGCGCACGCGACCGTGCACGCGGGTGCCGTCTACGTGCACCAGGGCGAGACCTACCTGGTCTCGGCGCTGGACCTGGCCGAGCAGGTCGCCCGGGTCGGCCGGGCCGACCCGGACTGGACCACGATGGCCCGCGACGTCACCGAGATCGACGTGGTCGAGACGTCGCAGTCCCGCGAGTGGGATCACGTGACGCTCTCCTTCGGCATCGTGCAGGTCACCAACCAGGTCGTGTCGTTCCTGCGCCGAAGGCTGATCACCGGTGAGGTGCTCGGCGAGGAGCCGCTGGACCTGCCCCCCCGCCACCTGCGGACCCGCGCGGTCTGGTGGACGGTCGACGCGGCCGGCCTCGAACGGGCCGGGCTCGGCGGCGCGGACGTACCCGGTGCCGCGCACGCAGCCGAGCACGCCTCGATCGGCCTGCTGCCGCTGTTCGCCACCTGCGACCGGTGGGACATCGGCGGGGTCTCGACGGCCCACCACGCCGACACCGGTCAGATGACCGTGTTCGTGTACGACGGTCACCCGGGCGGTGCCGGCTTTGCCGAGCACGGCCACGCGGCAGCCGTCGACTGGCTCACCGCCACCCGGGACGCCATCGCGGCCTGCGAGTGCCTGGACGGCTGCCCCTCGTGCGTGCAGTCACCCAAGTGCGGCAACGGGAACGAGCCGCTGGACAAGGCCGGCGCGCGCAGCCTGCTCGACGTGGTGCTCGCAGGCGCCGGTTAGGCGGAGCCGGGCGCAGTTGGGCGCAGGGAGTACGGCCCGATCGGCATGATCCGCGCTCAGCGGGGGCATGGGACCCCTATCTGAGAGGAGATCGCCATGTTGGCCCTCGGCCTTCTGTTCATCCTGGGTGCCGCCGCAGTGACGGCCGGCGCCATCTACGACGGCGGGGAGTCTGCCTCGTTCGAGTTGTTCGGCCAGACGATCGGCACCACGATCTCCGGCGTGTTCATGGCCGGCTTCGCCACCATGCTGGTGTTCATCCTGGGCATCTGGATGCTCATGTCGTCGATGACCCGGGGCCGCCGCAAGCGGCTCGAGCGCAAGGAGACCAAGGCCCGCCAGCGCGAGTCGGTCTCCCAGATCGAGCAGGAGCGGGCCCAGCTGCGGGCCGAGAACGAGCAGCTCCAGGAACGCCTGGCCCGCGAGGGTCGCCCGGCGGGCGCCACCACCGGCACCGGCACCGGCACCGACACGGCGACGCGGCCGGGTGACGAGACCACCGGCAGGCCGACCACGACCGATGGCAACGACCGCGTCGTCGACCACACCACCGACCTGACCTCCCGCGAGGAGGAGAAGGCCGCGTCCACCTCCGCTCGGCACCGCGAGATCTGACCCGCAGTCACGGCACACCGGCCCGGGCTCTCCCCCGGGCCGGTGAAACGTGCGCGTCCAGCCGCCCGCCGAACGCGCCGCCCGCCAGCAGCGGGACCTCGACCACGACCAGCACCGACCCGTCAGCCAGCACCATGCACGATGCCACTGTGGCGCTGCTCGCACCGGCCACCCGGCTGGCCGCCGCGCAGGGGTCCGGTCGCCCGTCCGCAGCGGCCTGGGCGGCGGCGAGCGCTGCCAGGTCCGCGGTACGGGCGGCCCGGTGCCGAGCGGTCACGGCCGAGCCCCAGGTCAGCGCCACCAGGGTGGCCGCGAGCACGACCGCGGCCGCCGCGACCGCCAGCAGCCCGGCCGACCCCCGCTGGTTCGCAGGCACCGTCACCGGGCGCCCTCGTCCTCGAGCGCCGCGACCGCCCGGTCCCCCACCACCAGACCTGGCCCGTCCCGGGGCCAGGGACCGGGCAGCCGCACCGTCATCCGCACCTCGACGACCGCGAGCTCGCCGGTCCGGCTGATCGAGACGGCCGCGCCGGCCGGCGCCACCTCGGCCACTGCCGAGGACACCGCGGCGGTGCTCTCCCCGCGGGCCAGCGCCCTGGCCCCGGTGCCCGCGGCGTCCACGCAGCGCAGCTGGGCCGCGGCAGCAGCCACCGCCCACACACCCGACGCCCCGAGCAGCACGACAGCCGGGAGCACCACGGCCAGCTCGGCCGTGGCGGTACCGCCGTCGTCACGGTGACGCCACCGCCAGCGCACGCTCCGCACGGCCGTCAGAACGTGATGCTGAGGGCGCGCTCGATCAGGTTCTTGATCATGCTCGCGACCTCGGGGCTGGTGAGGATCTTGTAGAGGAGGCCGCCGAAGCCGCAGGCGGCCACGGTGCCCACGGCGTACTCCGCCGTCGTCATGCCCTGCTCGCGACCGGCCCGCAGCCGGCCCGCCCGACCTGTCATCGGCGTCATCGCTCACCTCGTCCTTCCCCGCGCCTGCTCCGCCGGCGCACCCGGGAGCCGGCAGTCGCCGACCCACGTCAACGGTCCCGACCCGACGGCCCTGACTGAGGCCGCGGACATCGATCTGTGGACCGCCGGCTCCGGCCCGGCAGCTGTGGACGACGCCGCACCGGCGGTCTCCCCGGCGTACG
>JAVEDA010000145.1 GCA_030841195.1 Actinomycetota bacterium
CCCTCGTGGGTGTTGATGGTGTTCGCGAAGGTGTGCACCGACTCGGTGAAGCCGGTGTTCCACTGCATGGCGACGTCCAGCGACAGGCCGCCGTCGATGTACTCCGACTCGGCCTCGATGGCCACGACCGTGCGGTGCACCGGGTCCTTGCGGGCGCCGAGGAACTCGACGTAGTCGACCAGGCCCCCGTCGTACTTGTAGACGACCTCGGTCTGCGTGGTCTCTTCGACCTCGTCGTGCTCCTTCTCCTCGGTCGACGCCGGGCGCTCGTCGCGGAGAATGATCGTCAGGCCGCGGTTGAGGAACGCCATCTCGCGCAGCCGGTTCGACAGGGTCTCGAAGCTGTAGTCGGTCGTCTCGAAGATGTCCGGTGAGGCCCAGAACGTGATGATGGTGCCGGTGCGGTCAGTCGGGCCGCCCTTGCGTAGCGGCGCCTGTGGGACGCCGACCGCGTAGGACTGGGTCCAGACGTGGCCTTCGCGGTGGATCTCGACCTCGAGCCGGGCGGACAGCGCGTTGACGACCGAGACGCCGACACCGTGCAGGCCGCCGGACACCTTGTAGCCACCGCCACCGAACTTGCCGCCTGCATGCAGCACGGTGAGGACAACCTCGACCGCCGACTTGCCCTCGCTGGCCACCTCGTCGACCGGGATGCCTCGCCCGTTGTCGCTGACCCGGACACCGCCCTCGGGCAGCAGCACGACCTCGATCCGGTCGCAATGGCCGGCAAGTGCCTCGTCGACGGAGTTGTCGACCACCTCGTAGACCAGGTGGTGCAGGCCGCGTTCACCGGTCGACCCGATGTACATGCCCGGCCGCTTGCGGACTGCCTCGAGCCCCTCGAGCACCTGGATGTTGCTGGCGTCGTAGGAGTGGTCCGAGGTGCCGGAGAAGTCGGGGACGGCGGCGGTGAGGGGCTCGGTCGGCTGGGCCGGCTGGGTCACGGAACACCTTTCGTCTCGCGCATGCGCCGCCCGAGGGGGGCTGGGGGGCCGACGCGGGGACGCCCGCGCGGCACCTCTCATCTTAGCCGGTCCAGCGACCCACGATCGGCCGCCAGGGGCCCCTGGGGACGGTTTTCCGGCCCGATCCAGGGTGGGGATGGCTCCCCCCACGTGAGCGGGGGGTCACCGGGGTCCCTGTGGCGGCCCGCCCGGCCGGCGCCGGTCAGCCGTAGGTGTCCCGCGGGCCCCGGCCGCGGACCGCGAACAGCCCCTTCTTCCAGGACGGTGCCGACGGCCCGCGGACCGTCACCGCGGTCACCACACCGGCGCCGAGCTCCTGGGCCAGCCGGGCCAGCAGGGTCGGCGCGAGCAGCCGGATCTGGGTGGCCCAGGCAGTCGAGTCGGTCCCCACCACCAGCTCGCCGTCGTCGAACGCGAGCGGGCGCGCGTGCGCCGCGACCTCCGGGCCGACGATCGCCGCCCACCGCCCCAGCACCCCGCCGACGGCGGCGTCGGTCTCCCAGCCGCGTTCGGCCATCAGCCGGCCGAGGGTGGGCCCGAGCAGCTGGGGGTCGCGGTCGTCGGGGTGGGCACCGCTGCGCTGCTCGGTGATGATCCGCCGGCGGCGCCGGCCGGCCGGGTCGTCACGGGTCGTCGAGGCCGGAGCCCGCCCGGGTGCCAGCCCACGCTTGCGAGCCTCGGCCCGCGCGCTGGCCAGCGCCTCCCGAGCGATCTCGATGCCGGTACGCCGGGCCGGCGCGACCTGGTCCGGCTGCTCTGGCGGGTTCTCGGTCACCGGATCCGCCGGACCTCTCCGCCCATCACGTCGACCCGCGCCCCGGTCAGTGCCTCAGGCACGTCTTCCGGGACGGCGGCGGTGACCAGCACCTGCTCGGCCCCGGCCACCAGGGTGGCCAGCCGCTCGCGTCGGTGACCGTCGAGCTCGGCGAACACGTCGTCGAGCACCAGCACCGGCTCGCCGCCCGCGTCGGTCTCGGCCCGGAGCAGATCGTAGGCCGCGAGCTTCAGGGCCAGCGCGAACGACCAGGACTCACCGTGGCTGGCGTAGCCCTTGGCCGGCAACGGGCCGAGCTTGAGCACCAGCTCGTCGCGGTGCGGACCGACCAGGGTGATGCCGCGTTCGAGCTCGGCCTTGCGGAGCTCGGAGATCTGGTTGAGCATCGCCGCGGCCAGCATGTCGCGGTCAGCGACCAGCGGAACGTCCTCGCCCAACGACGAGCGGTAGTCGATCGCCGCCGGTCCCGCCGAGGCGAACGACGCCTCAGCAACCGCCTGATATGCCTTGTCCACCAACGGTCTCAGCCCCTCGACCAGGTCGATCCGGCCGGCCAACAGCTCGGCGCCGGCGGTGGACAGGTGCGAGTCCCAGACCTCGAGGGTGCGCAGGTCCACTGAATCTTGGCGGCTCCGCCGCACGCCGGCACCCGATCGCAGCAGGGCGTTGCGCTGCTTGAGCACCCGGTCGTAGTCGGCCCGCACGCCGGCGTACCGGGGAGTGCGGAGCACGAGCAGGTCGTCGAGGAACCGGCGCCGCTCGGCCGGGTCGCCCTTGACGAGGGCCAGGTCCTCGGGGGCGAACAGCACGCTGCGCAGGATCCCGAGCATCTCCCGGGCCCGCGGCACCGGTGACCGGTTGACCCGGGCCCGGTTGGCCTTGCCGGGGGTGATCTCCACCTCGAGCAGCAGGGACCGGTCATCGCGCACCACCTGACCACGCACCACCGCGCGCTCGGCGCCGAGCCGGACCAGCGGCGCGTCCTGGGCGACGCGGTGCGAGCCCAGGGTCGCGAGGTAGCCGACCGCCTCGACCAGGTTGGTCTTGCCCTGGCCGTTGGGACCGATCAGCGCGGTGACGCCGGCGTCCAGCGGCAGCTCGACCTCGGTGTACGAGCGGAAGTCGCGCAGCGACAGGTGCGCGACTCTCACGACCGCGACAGGACAGGAGTCATGCCGGGGGCTCCACCTCGCCCTTGGCCACCTTGGTGACCGCGTGCCCGCCGAACTGGTTGCGCAGAGCCGCCACCGCCTTCATGGCGGGCGAGTCGTCCTGCCGGGACACGAACCGCGCGTACAGCGCCGCCGTCATCACCGGCGCGGGCACCGAGTGGTTGATGGCCTCCTCGATGGTCCACCGGCCCTCGCCGGAGTCGTCGACGTAGCCGCGGATCTCGGCCAGCTGCGGGTCCTGCTCGAGGGCCAGCACCAGCAGGTCGAGCAGCCAGGACCGGATCACCGTGCCGTGGGTCCAGGACTTGATGACCCCGGCGACGTCCTCGACCACGTTCGCCGCCATCAGCAGCTCGTAGCCCTCGGCGTACGCCTGCATCAGGCCGTACTCGATGCCGTTGTGGACCATCTTGGCGAAGTGCCCGGCGCCCACCGGGCCGGCGTGCACGAATCCCGACTCGCCCTCGGGCTTGAGGGCGTCGAACGCCGGCTGCACCTTGGCCACGTTTGCCGGGTCGCCGCCCACCATCAGCGCGTAGCCGTTCTCCAGGCCCCACACGCCGCCGGAGACGCCGGCGTCGACAAAGCCGATACCGCGCTCACCGAGCATCGCGGCGTGGTCCTTGTCATCGGTCCACCGCGAGTTGCCGCCGTCGACCACGACGTCGCCCTCGTCGAGCAGCTCACCGAGCGCCTCGATGGTCTGCCGGGTGATGTCACCGGCCGGCACCATCACCCAGACCACCTTCGGCGACGGCAGCTGCTGGACCATGTCGGCCAGGTCCTTGGCGTCGCTGATCTCTGGGTTGCGGTCGTAGCCGATCACGGTGTGCTCCGAGCGGCGCAGCCGCTCGCGCATGTTGCCGCCCATCTTGCCGAGGCCGACGAGTCCGATCTCCATCGTTGATGCCGCCTTCCCAGGTCGCGCCGGTCGTCGCGGAAGCTCGCTGTCGCCTCAGCCGGAGAGCCGGACCGGCATCAGCAGGTAGCGGTAGTCGTCGCCGGCGGTCGCGTCCATGCTGTCCTTGGCGGCGATCACCGCCGGCCGGGTGGAGGCGGTGAACCGGAGCTCGGCGTAGGCCGCGTCCAGAACCCCGAGCCCGTCCAGCAGGTACGCCGGGTTGAAGGCGATCGAGATGTCGTCTCCGGTGAGGCCCGCGTCGAGGGACTCCGAGGCCTGCGCCTCGTCCCCGGACCCCGCCTCCAGGGTCACCTCGCCGCCGGAGAAGCTCAGCCGGATCGGGGTGTTGCGCTCGGCGACCAGCGCCACCCGACGTACCGACTCGACCAGCCCGGCGGTCTCGACCGTCGCGACGCTCGCGGACTCCGCGGGCAGCAGCGACTTGTACTTGGGGAACTCCCCGTCCAGCAGGCGCGAGGTGGTGCGCCGGCCGGAGCCCTCGAAGCCGACCAGGCCCTCGCCGGTTCCCCCGGACGCCAGCGCCAGGGTCACCTTGTCGGCCGAGGCGAGCGACTTGGCCGTGTCCGCCAGGGTCCGGGCGGGCACCAGGGCGATGGCCGACAGGCCGGCCTGCTCCGGCGTCCAGGCCAGGTCGCGGACCGCCAGCCGGTAGCGGTCGGTGGCCGCCATGGTGATCTTCTCGGCCTCGATCTCGAGCCGGACGCCTGTGAGCACCGGAAGTGTGTCGTCCCGGCCCGCGGCGATCGACACCTGGCCGACGGCGGCCGCGAACAGGTCGCCCCGCAGCGACCCGGACGCACCTGGCATCTCGGGCAGGGTCGGGTAGTCCTCCACCGGCAGGGTGAGCAACGTAAAGCGGGAGGACCCGCAGGTCACGACCACCTTGGCGCCGTCGGTGGCAACCTCGACCGGGCGGGCCGGGAGGCTACGGGTGATGTCGGCGAGCAACCGGCCGCTGACCAGGACCACGCCGGGCTCGGTGACGTCGGCGGTGATCTCGACCCGCGCCGACACCTCGTAGTCGAAGCTGGACAGCACCAGGCGCCCGGCCGCGTCGGTGTCGGCGGACAGCATCAGGCCCGCCAGCACGGGGACCGGCGGTCGAGCCGGCAGGCTGCGGGCCGCCCAGGCGACTGCCTCGGCCAGCACGTCACGCTCTACCCGGAACCTCACCGGTCACCGCCTCCGATCTGTCCGTCCCCAGCACCGTGCACCTTGAACATGGTGTGCCGATCCAACTCCCTAGGTATCTGTCGTTGTCGCACCAGGGGTGGTGGACAGTGTGGAGATCTCGCATCCTCGCAGGTCAGACCGTACGACGCCCTGGGGACAGTCTGGGTACGCGGCTGTGTGGCGCGCCCCGTGCCCTGTGCGCGACCGGCGGCGGCCGCGGTCGTCCACACGCTGTCCCGAGCCGTACCGCCTGGTGTCCACAGGGTTGTCCCCAGTGTGTGAACCCGCGGTCGACCGTGTGCTGTCAGCACGGGCACGTCAGCCGGCCCGGGCCTGCGACTTGATCCGGTTGGTCAGCTCGGTGACCTGGTTGTAGACACTGCGGCGCTCTGCCATCAGCTGGCGAATCTTCTTGTCCGCGTGCATGACCGTGGTGTGGTCCCGGCCGCCGAACTGCTGGCCGATCTTGGGCAGCGACAGGTCGGTCAGCTCCCGGCACAGGTACATCGCGATCTGCCGGGCGTTGACCAGCACCCGGGACCGGGACGAGCCGCAGAGCTCCTCCATCGACTGCCCGAAGTACGCCGAGGTCTGGGCCATGATCGTCGCGGCGGTGATCTCCGGCTGGCTGTTGTCCGGGATCAGGTCCTTGAGCACGATCTCGGCCAGCGCCAGGTCGACGCCCTGCCGGTTCAGGCTGGCGAAGGCCGTCACCCGGATCAGCGCGCCCTCGAGCTCGCGGATGTTGGTCGAGATCTTGCTGGCGATGAACTCGAGCACCTCTGGTGGGGCCGCCAGGCGTTCCTGGGCGGCCTTCTTGCGCAGGATCGCGATCCGGGTCTCCAGCTCGGGCGGCTGCACGTCGGTGATCAGGCCCCAGTGGAACCGGTTGCGCAGCCGGTCCTCCAGGGTGACCAGCTGCTGCGGCGGGCGGTCGCTGGAGATCACGATCTGCTTGTTCGCGTTGTGCAGCGTGTTGAAGGTGTGGAAGAACTCTTCCTGGGTCTGCTCCTTGTTCTCCAGGAACTGGATGTCGTCCACCAGCAGGATGTCGACGTCGCGGTAGCGCCGGCGGAAGCCGTCGGCGCGGCCGTCCCGGATCGAGTTGATGAAGTCGTTGGTGAACTCCTCGGAGCTCACGTAGCGCACCCGCACCCCGGCGTACAGGCTCATGCCGTAGTGCCCGATCGCGTGCAGCAGGTGCGTCTTGCCCAGGCCGGAGTCGCCGTAGATGAACAGCGGGTTGTAGGCCTTGGCCGGCGCCTCGGCCACCGCGACCGCCGCCGCGTGGGCGAACCGGTTGCTGGAGCCGATGACGAAGGTCTCGAACAGGTACCGCGGGTTGAGCCGGGTTGGCTCGCTCTCCTTGCGGGCCCCGGGCTCGCGGCCGGTGCCCGGGGTGTCCGGCTGCTGGCGGTGCTGCCCGGGCCCGCCGTCGTCGGCCTGCGACCCCACCCGCTCGTCCGGTATGACGGTCAGCTCGGCCGCCTCGGCCGGCACTGCCTCGGTGGGCCCGCCGAGGTCGAGGCTGGGATCGACCACCACGGCGATCCGCAGCTCGGTGCCCAGCTGCTCGGACAGGACCGAGGTGATCACCTGGCGCAGCCGGGCCTCGATCACGTCCTTGGCGAACTGGTGCGGCACCGACACCAGGGCCGTCTCGCCGACCACGCCGTCCAGCCGGCTGAGCCGGATGAACGCGCGCTGCTGCTGGGTGACCGTCTCTTCCAGCACCGCGAGCGCCCGGTCCCAGACCTGACCCCAGTCACCGTCCTCGAGCTGCAGGGACACGCCGGGGGCAGAGGTGGTCTCGTCGGTCACGCGGTGGTCCCTCCCGGGGTGCGCGCGGTGCGCACCGTGTCGGTCGTCACGCGCCCGGAGCCGGGCGGCGGTGACTGCGTACCGAGCATCGAGCCGAGCATGGTGCCGGCCGTCCGAGCCGGGTCCCGGGAGCGTTCCCCGATCACCGTCCACACGGTCGTCCACAGCCTGTGTACATAGGTTGCCCCGGTTCGTCCTGTTCTATCCCACCCGATCCTGGGCCGCGGCAGCGAACACCGCGGCGACGGCGAGGGGGTTCGTTGATGTCGTCCGGCCGGGGACACGTCCGGCGACTCGCGAGACACTAACGAGGCCGCCGCACCGCCAGCAAGCGGTTGTCCACAACCCGCAGCGACATTTTTCTCCCCCGTGGACACGACGTCCGATCCGGGCCCGGGCGTGTCGCCCCGGTGCGCGGGCCCTGACCTGCGACGATGACAGGTCGGCGGTGGCGGCTGGCCGGCCCGGACCCGTTTGACCCGGGACGGTGGCCCCCCGTACCGTGGCCCGGTCGAGTCGTCGACGGCTGCTGCGCCGTGCCCGCCTTGTGTTCACCGCCACCTCGGGCGGCGTCCCCCGGGCCTTCCGCGCAGCCGACCACGACCCGCCGCCGACCCTGGCACCTCGCGGTGCCAAGCATGAACGCCACCAGTCCGGGAGCCCACGAGTGAGCAAGCGCACGTTCCAGCCCAACAACCGTCGTCGGGCCAAGACGCACGGCTTCCGCCTGCGGATGCGCACCCGGGCCGGCCGGTCGATCCTCGCCGCCCGGCGCCACAAGGGCCGCTCGAAGATCTCGGCCTGACCGACGTGCTGCCGGCCGCAGCCCGGCTGCGCCGCTCGACCGACTTCACCGCGACCCTGCGCGTCGCACGCAGCGCTCGTGGTGACGGGATGGTCGTCCTGCACGCCGCTCCCGCAGACCCCGCCGCCCCATCCGACGTCGACTCGAGGACGTCCAGCCCTCAGGTCGGCTTCGTCGTGCCCCGGGCGGTCGGCCCGGCGGTGGTCCGCAACCGGGTCCGGCGCCGGCTGCGGCACCTGCTGCGGGACCGGCTGGACCGGCTCCCGGCTGGCAGCCGGCTGGTCGTCCGGGTGCTGCCGGCGGCCGCCTCCGCCAGCTCGGGCCAGCTGGCCGGTGCCCTGGACCGGGCGCTGGCCCGGGTGGTGAGCCCGTGAGCCGCCTGCTCGCCCGGCTGCTGGTGCTCCCGATCCGGGCCTACCAGCTGGTGCTGTCGCCGCTGCTCGGCCCGCGCTGCCGGTTCTACCCCTCCTGCTCGGCCTACGCGGTCGAGGCGTTGACCACCCACGGCGCCCTGCGCGGCAGCTGGCTGGCCGGCCGGCGACTGCTCCGCTGCCACCCGTGGAACCCGGGCGGCCTCGATCCCGTTCCCCCCACACGTCCGGGCGCCGACCGCGTCGCTCGCGCCCCTCAGGGAGCCCCTCAGTGACCCAGGCGATCCACGCCCTCCAGCTTCTGGAGCCGCTGTACAACGCCATCACGTTCGTCATGATGGCGTTTCACGACTTGTTCAAGAACATCGGCTTGGACCCGGGCGGCGGCTGGGCCTGGGGCGGATCCATCGTCGGCCTGGTGATCGTGATCCGGATCCTGCTGATCCCGCTGTTCGTCAAGCAGATCAACGCCCAGCGCGGGCTGCAGATCCTGCAGCCGGAGATCAAGAAGATCCAGACCAAGTACAAGGGCAAGACCGACCCGGAGAGTCGGCAGAAGCAGCAGCAAGAGATGATGAAGCTCTACAAGGACAACGGGACCAACCCGTTGGCCAGCTGCCTGCCGATCATCCTGCAGGCACCGATCTTCTTCGCCCTCTTCCACATCCTCAACGGGATCGGGAAGAACCCTGCACAGGGCAAGGGCTTCATGTCGGACCAGGACGCGGAGCAGGCGGGGCAGGCGCTGATCTTCGGGGCGCACATCTCGGACAAGTTCATCGGCGCCGACTCCCTGCACGTCCAGATCGTCTGCGCCATTCTCATCGTGCTGATGTCGGCGACGACGTTCACCACGCAGAAGCAGCTGATGAGCAAGAACATGCCGGCCGACGCGATGAACAACCCGTTCGCCCAGCAGCAGAAGATCCTCCTGTACGTCTTCCCCTTGGTGTTCGCCGTCTCCGGTGTGAACTTCCCGATCGGCGTGCTGCTGTACTGGCTGACCACCAACGTGTGGTCGATGGGCCAGCAGTTCTACGTGATCCGGCGCAATCCGACGCCGGGCTCCCCTGCGGCCGAGGCGCTCGAGCGCCGGCGAGCGGAGAAGGCCGCCGCCCGCCTTCCGGAGGCCTCGGCCAGCGGTGGCGCGGAGGCGAGTGCCGGCGGCGCGGTGGGCACCACGACCGATCCCGACCCTGGCCCCGACCAGCCCAAGCCGGGCGGCCAGCGCCAGCAGCCCCGCAACCCGAAGCGTCGGCCCAAGAAGAAACCCTGACGCACTCCCGCACTCTCCCGGCCGGGCACCCGGCCGTCCCACCTGCGCCGAACCACCGGAGGACACCGCGATGACCGAGTCGCCCGAGGACCAGCCGACCACCGAGAACGCGGCCGGCACGGAGCACATCGTCGAGCCGGTCGAGCCGGTCGAGTCGACCGAGTCGGCTGCGCCCGGCCGATCGCGCTCCCCCGGGTCGGTGCCCGACCTCGAGAAGGAGAGCGAGATCGCAGCCGACTACCTCGAGGATCTGTTGGACATCGCCGACCTGGACGGCGACATCGACATGGACGTCGAGCGGGACCGGGCCCTGGTCTCGGTGGTCGGTGGCGACCTGGACGACCTGGTGGGCCGGGACGGGGTGGTGCTCGAGGCGTTGCAGGAGCTGGTCCGGCTGGCGGTGCTGACCCAGACCGGGCAGCGCAGCCGGCTGATGCTGGACATCGGCGGGTACCGGGCCGGCCGCCGCGCGGTCCTGTCCGAGCTGGGCCGGACGACGGCCGAGACCGTCCGGGCCACCGGGGAACGCGTCCGGCTGGAGCCGATGAGCCCGTTCGAACGCAAGATCGTGCACGACGCGGTCGCGGCTGCGGGGCTCACCAGCGAGTCCGAGGGCGAGGAGCCGCAGCGACGGGTCGTCGTGCTGCCGGCCTGACCGTCGACGATCCACCCGTGGATGTTTCACGTGAAACAGCGGCGGCGGCCTTCGGGCCGGGCCTCGCCTTGGCTGAGCGCTACGCCGAGCTGCTCCGGACCGACGGGGTCACCCGTGGGTTGATCGGCCCGCGCGAGGCCGACCGGCTCTGGGACCGGCACCTGGTCAACTGCGCAGCCGCGGCCTCGGCGTTCCCCCTCACCGGCCCGGTCGCCGACGTCGGCTCCGGCGCCGGCCTGCCCGGCATCCCACTCGCGCTGGCCCGCCCGGCCCTGCGGGTGCGGCTGGTGGAGCCGTTGCTGCGCCGAGCCACCTTCCTGACCGAGGTCGTCTACCGGCTGGAGCTCGGCAACGTCGAGGTGGTCCGGGCCCGG
>JAVEDA010000115.1 GCA_030841195.1 Actinomycetota bacterium
GTAGACCTGTCCGGTGGTGACGTTCGCCGAGCCGTGCAGGTCCCGGTCGAGGAAGCGCTCGTAGTGCCCCACGTCGAGATCGGTCTCGGCACCGTCGTCGGTGACGAAGACCTCGCCGTGCTGGAACGGGTTCATCGTCCCGGGGTCGACGTTGAGGTAGGGGTCGAGCTTCTGCATGGTCACCCGCAGCCCGCGGGACCGCAGCAGGTGACCCAGGCCGGACGCCGTGAGGCCCTTGCCGATCGAGGAGGCGACGCCCCCGGTCACAAAGATGTGCTTGGTGGTCGCCGGTGCGGCCAAGAGGGGCTCCCGTGGGCTCAAGTCGTGCAATCTACGGGCTGAAGGGAACTCCACCCGTCCACGGACTTCGAGGGTATCAGCCGGACGCGGGTGAGGAGAGAACCGACGCGGGGAGTACGGCGGTGGCGCCGCCGCCGGCCCCGTAGGCGCCCTTCCCTCCGGCCAGCTGCTCGACCAGGGCGAGCACCAGGGACACCTCACCGGCGGGCGAGTCGGCCGAGTCCACCGACGACGCTCCACCGGTGTCGACGGAGCGCAGCCACCCCACGGCCACCGGGGCGCGCCCAGGGCCGGCCAGCACTGCCCCCGCCCCTGCGGCGTCCAGGGCCTGCACCAGCGCCGTGACCGCCGCCTGGGCGGACGGCCGCTCACGGGGGCCGGTGAGCACCACGGCCAGCTCGGCCTGCCGGCCGGGCGTGCCGTCGAGGCGCACCGCGCCCAGCTCGTGCAGCCCGGCGATCACCTCGGCACCGTCCTGGTCCGGCTCGTCGCCCGGCTCCTTCGCGATGGTCGACCTGGCGAGGACCGCCCCCACCCGCTCGATCGGGGTCGAGCCGGGCGCGAAGGTCATGTTCGGCGGCACCAGCCGCAGCGCGAGGTCCTCCAGCGGAGCCGTCGCCTTGGCCGGGTCGAGGTAGGTACCGGTGATCGTCAGCTCGCCGGTCAGGCTGGCGTTGGCGCCCAGCAGGGCGGCCCGGGTCCGGCGTACCAGGGCGTCGCTCGCGCCCTGGGTCCGGACGATCAGGACGCTGTGCCCGTCGAGCCGGTTGTCGGTCATCGGGCCGGCCAGCGCGGCCACCACCCGGGCATCGGTGCGGGCGCCGTCCTCGAGCCGGGCCAGCCGCGCCTCCAGCCGAGCCGTCCGGGCGGCCAGCCGCTCGTCCCGCGAGGCCCGGGTCGCGTCGGACCGGCTGACGACCGGGCCGGCGCCGAGGGCCAGCCCGAGCGCCAGCGCGAGCACGGCGGCGACCGTGGCCAGCAGCAGGTGGCGGACGCCGCTCACTGCGGCGGCGTCCGGCCGAGGAGGTCGTTCGCGGTGTCCATCAGGCTCTGCCGCAGGTCGCCCAGCGGCGTCGCGTCGGGGGCGAGCACGACCGTGGCGACCAGCCCGGCGAGCAGCACCAGCATCAGCAGCCACAGCGGCCAGGTGCGAGCCGGCCGCCGGTGCAGGGCGGCGACCGCGGATGCGTCCACGAACCGGTCCCCCAGTCGCAGCCGGGTCAGGAAGGCGCTCGGCATGTCGGCACGGCCGGAGTCCACCAGCGCGGCGAGGGTGGGGTGCCAGCCGACCCCGACGACCAGCGCCGGGTCGTGCGCCTCGACGAGCAGCAGGGCGGCGTCCTCGCTGGACCCTGACATCGGGAAGACCACCGGCTCGACGCCGGACTGCTCCGCGCGGTCCAGGCCGGGCACGTTGCCGTCCCGGTCGGCGCGGATCACGAGCTCGGCCCCGCTCTCGAGCACGTCCTCACTCATCAGCCGCGGGTCGCCGACCAGCAGGTGCGGCCGCAGACCGGCGGCCAGCAACGCGTCGGCACCCTCGTCGACCCCGACCAGCACCGGGTCGGTGGTGCGCAGCCAGGACCGGAGCGACCGAAGGTCCTGATCCGAGCCGCGGCCGCGGGTCACCACCACGACCGGCCGGCCCGCGAGAGGGGTGCCGACGCCGGGCACACCGGAGCCGTCCAGCAGCAGGTCGCGCTCGCGGCGCAGGTGCTCGGTAGTGGCGTGTGCGAAGGCCCGCAGCTGGGCGCCGAGGTTGGCTCGGGCGGTCTCCATCGCGGCCGCGACGGACTGCGGTGTCATCAGCGTCCCGTGGCACACGGGCTGGTCGCCGCGGTAGAGCGTGTCGCCGTCCAGGCGCAGCTTCTCGCCGTCGTCCACCAGCCGCATCACCTCCGGCCCGACTGCGTCGAGCAGCGGGATGCCTGCCTCCATCAGCAGCTGCGGGCCGATGTTGGGGTACCGGCCGCTGATGCTCGCGGCCGCGTTCACGACGGCTGCCACCCGTGCGTCCACCAGCAGCTGGGCGCTGGGGCCGTCCAGGTCGAGGTGCTCGATCACCGCGAGGTCGCCGGGCCGGGCCCGCCGGGCCAGCGCGCCGGCTCGGCGCTCCAGCCGGGCCGGGCCGTGCAGGCCGGGCAGCGGGGGCTCGTGACGGGTCCGACGGAGGGTGGCCAGGCGCATACCGGCGATGCTGCCATGTGACGGGTGTGACGGATGGGACGTCACTCGGCGTGTACGGAACCGTCTGCGCCGGTCACCCGATCGCTTCCCGTACGCCGGTCAGCGAGCCCCCGCGGCCCGCTCCCCCTGCGCCGCGGCCAGCAGCTCACGCGCATGTGCCTCCGCGGTCGCGGACTCCTCCTGGCCGGCCAGCATCCGGGACAGCTCGCGCAGCCGGCCGGCCTCGTCCAGCGCCACCACCCCGCTGCGGGTGACGGCACCGTCCTCGGCCTTGCGGACCACCAGGTGCTGGTCGGCGAACGCGGCCACCTGGGGCAGGTGGGTCACCACGACCACCTGGGCGCCGCGGGCCAGCGCGGCCAGCCGCCGACCGACCTCGACCGCCGCCTTGCCGCCCACACCCGCGTCGACCTCGTCGAACACCAGCGTCGGCACCGGGTCGGTGCCCACCAGCACGACCTCGACCGCGAGCATCACCCGGGACAGCTCGCCGCCGGACGCGCCCTTCTGCAGCGACCGGGCCGGGGCGCCGGCGTGCGGGCGCAGCAGCATCTCCACGTCGTCCACCCCGTGCGGGCCGAAGGCCAGCGTGCGACCGTCGACCGCGAGCCCGTCGACGTCCACCTCGTGCTGGGTGACCGCGACCTCGACGGCCGCGCTGGCCATCGCGAGCGCGGCCAGCTCGGCGGACACCTCGGCCGCGAACCGCTCGGCGGCCACCACCCGGGCCGCCGACAGCTGGCCGGCCGTCCGGGCGAGCTCGGCAACCAGCTCGTCCCGGCGGGCGGCCAGCAGGCCGATCCGGTCGTCGTCGCCCTCGAGGGCCGTCAGCCGGGCCGCCGCTCGCTGCCCCCAGGCGAGCACGGCGGCGACGTCGTCCAGCCCCTCGACGTCGTCGCCGTACTTGCGCACCAGCCGGGTCAGCTCGGCCCGCCGCTCCTGGACCACCCCGAGCCGGGCCGGGTCGGTCTCGATCGAGGCGGCGTAGGACGCGAGGTCGGCGCCGATGTCGGCCAGCAGGTAGCCGACCTCCTTCAGCCGGGCCACCAGGTCGGCCAGCGCCGGGTCGGCCACGTGCACCTGCTCCAGCGCTGACCGGGCGGCGGCCACCAGCGCGGTGGCGTCCCGGCCCTCATCGCCGGTGGCCTCGGCGACGCCGAGCAGCGCGTCATGGGCCAGCGAGGTCGCCGCTCGCAGGCCGTCGGCGTGCCCTAGCCGCTCCTCCTCGACCAGCAGCGCGGCCGTCTCCCCCGGCTGCGGGTCGGCCGCCTCCAGCTCGCCGAGCCCGAACCGCAGCAGGTCGGCCTCCTGGGCCCGGTCGCGGGCCCGTCGGGTCAGCTCAGCGAGCTCGGTGCGGACCTCTCGCTCCTCGTCGTACGCCGACCGGTAGGCGTCGAGGGGGCCGGTGACCGCCGCCCCGGCGTAGCGGTCCAACGCCTCGCGCTGGCGGGCCGGTTGCAGCAGCCGCGACTGGTCGCTCTGACCGTGCACCGCGACGCAGGACTCGGCCAGCTCGGCCAGGACACCCGCCGGCACCCCCCGACCGCCCAGGAAGGCCCGGGACCGGCCGGTCGCGGACACGGTGCGGGCCACGAGCAGCACGTCGTCGTCCAGCTCGGCACCGGCATCGGCCGCCCGGGCCGCCACGGCACCGTCCGGCTCGACCCGGAGCCGTCCCTCCACCGACGCGGTGGCGGCACCGGGCCGCACCGCACCGGGGTCGGCCCGGCCGCCGAACAGCAGCCCCAGGCCGGTCACCACCATGGTCTTGCCGGCCCCGGTCTCGCCCGTCACGACGGTCAAGCCGGGCGCGAGCTCGAGCACGGCGTCATCGATCACGCCGAGACCCTGGATCCGCATCTCGAGCAGGCCGTCGGGGGCGACGATCACCGGCTTGCGCTTAGTCGCCATGACCGCGCCAGCCCTGGACCGGCAGCCCGAACTTGGCGACCAGCCGGTCGGTGAACGGTCGGTGGTGCAGCCGCGCGAACCGTACCGGCTCGCTGCCCCTGGTCACCTCGACCCGCGAACCGACGGTGATGTCCAGCCGCCGACGACCGTCACACCACACCACTCCGTTGGGCGACTCTGGCATCACCTCGACGGCGAGCACCGAGTTGGGCGAG
>JAVEDA010000197.1 GCA_030841195.1 Actinomycetota bacterium
GCGGCCGGCCGTGGCGCGCTCGTGGTGCTGGGCGACGAGGTGCACCGGGCCGTCACGGTTTCCAAGCGCCACAGCAGCTCACCGTCGGCTTTCGGCTCGCCGGCCACAGGACCGATCGGCTTGATCCATGGTGAGCGGGTGACCTTCTTCGGCCACCCGGTGCCGCCGACCAGGTACGACGTCAGGCACGCGGATGCCGACGTACCTCTCATCTTCGCCGCGGCGGGGGCGCCGACCCGAATCGTCGAGTCAGCGCTGGCCGGTGCGGCGGGCCTGGTGGTAGCCGGGTTCGGGCTCGGGCACGTGCCTGCCACCTGGATGCCGCTTCTCGGCGCCGCCTCACGCAACGGCGTTCCCGTGATCATGGCGTCTCGGACGCCTGCCGGCCCGGTTGGCGGACGCTACGCGGGCGCCGGCGGCGACGTCGATGCCAGCGAACGCGGATTGATCCTGGCGGGACACCGGACCCCCTACAGCGCCCGCATCCAACTCATCTGCGCTATCGGCGCTGGCGCGGACCCGGTGGAGGCGTTCGCCCAACCCATTCCCTGACACCGGGTAACGATGTTCCGCCAGCTCAGCAGGGCGGCGGGGGTGGGATTCGAACCCACGAACGGTTGCCCGTTGTGCGCTTTCAAGGCGCATGCCATCGGCCGCTAGGCGACCCCGCCTCGACCGGCGATCCAGCTAGCCGGCCACCGTTGACGGTACCGGGTCAGCCGTCGTCGCCCGCGGCCTCGGCCAGCTCGCGCGGGCCGGCCATGCCGAGCACGGTCCAGCCACGATCCGGGAAGCCGGCCGCGTCGGCGACCTTCGCCGAGGCCGTGTTGGCCGGGTCGTGCAGGTACGTCGGCACGATGCCGGCCGCGAGCAGCCGCCGGGCCGCCTGCGCCACCAGCCGTCGAGCCAGGCCGCGGCCGCGGGCCGCCTCCTCGGTGCCCACCGAGATCTCCTGGCCGTGCGCGTCGTGCCGCTTGAGGCCCACCCCGGCGACGTAGACGTCGTCGTCGAGCACGACCAGCACCTCGCCGCCGAACGGCTTCAGCCAGGCCGGCACCCTCGGGTCTTCGGCCCGCAGCCACTCGCCGACGTCGGGCAGCACGTCAGGTCCCGGCACGTCCACCGCCCAGCGGCAGACACCCCGGTAGACCAGGTGGTCCGGCTGGCCCAGCAGCGAGGGCAGCGCAGCGCGCAGCTCGTCGAGGTCACCGCCGCCGGTGAGCAGGGCCCGGGCGCGCTCGTCGTACCCGGGAGGAACCGACACGACCGCGCTGCCCGCGGGATCGGCGATGCCGGTGACCGCGTGCACGGTGCCGTCCCAGCCGGGGCGGGTGCGGCCCTCGGACGGGACCACGACGACGCTCGGCGGCCCGCCCGCGCCGAGCACCGCGAGCTGGTCCCGGCTCGCTCCGGTCCAGGACGCCCAGTGCGCGAGCAGCGGCCCGGGTACGACGGTCAGGTCGGTCACGAGGCCTCGAACCTCCGCAGCCGCAGGCTGTTGGTCACGACCAGCACCGAGCTGGCCGCCATGGCGGCACCCGCGATCATCGGGTTCAGCAGTCCCGCGGCTGCCAGCGGCAGCGCAGCGACGTTGTACCCGAACGCCCAGGCCAGGTTCGTCTTGATGGTCCGCAGCGTGGCACGGGAGAGCCGGATGGCGTCGGCCGCCACGCGCAGGTCACCCCGCACGAGCGTGAGGTCGGACACCTCCATCGCGACGTCGGTGCCCGTCCCCATCGCCAGGCCGAGGTCGGCTGCGGCCAGCGCGGCGGCGTCGTTCACGCCGTCGCCGACCATCGCCACCACCCGGCCCTCGCCCTGTAACCGGCGGACGACGTCGACCTTGCCGGCCGGCAGCACCCCGGCGATCACGTCCTCAGGCGCGATGCCCACCTCGCGGCCGACGGCCTGCGCAGCCGCGGCGTTGTCACCGGTGAGCAGCAGCGGGCGCAGGCCGAGGTCGCGCAGCGCCCGGACAGCCTGGGCGCTTGTCGGCTTGACCGTGTCGGCGACCACGAGCAGCCCGCGGGCGGCACCGTCCCAGCCGACGGCGACGACAGTGCGCCCGTCGGCCTCGGCCGCGGCCAGCGCTCTGGTCAGCTCGGTCGGCAGCTGCTGCGACCACTCGGCCAGCAGCGCGGGCCGGCCCACGATCACGGCGTACGTCGTGTCAGCGGGGCCGTCGACGAGGCCCTGCACGCCGAGGCCCGCGACGCTCGTGAAGTCGTGCACCTGCGGCAGCGCGCCCAGCTCGGCGGCCGCAGCCACGGCCACCGCCTGCCCGACCGGGTGCTCGCTGGCTGCCTCGAGAGCTCCGGCGAGCCGCAGCACATCGGCGCGGCTGACGCCGTCCGCCGGCACCACGTCGAGCAACGACATCCGGCCGGTCGTCACGGTTCCCGTCTTGTCCAGCACCACCGTGTCGACCCGACGGGTGCGCTCGAGCACCTCGGGACCCTTGACGATGATGCCGAGCTGCGCGCCGCGGCCGGTGCCGACCAGCAGCGCCGTCGGCGTCGCGAGGCCGAGAGCGCACGGGCAGGCGATGATGAGCACCGCGACGGCCGCGGTGAACGCGAGCTCAGGCTGCGCGCCGGTGCCGAGCCAGAACCCGAGGGTGGCGACGGCGATCGCGATGACGACGGGGACGAAGACGCCCGACACCCGGTCGGCCAGCCGCTGCACGTCGGCCTTGCCGTTCTGCGCGGCCTCCACCAGCCGAGCGATCTGCGCGAGCTGGGTGTCGGCGCCGACCCGGGTGGCGCGGACCACCAGCCGGCCGCCGACGTTGACCGTCGCCCCGACGACGGCGTCACCGGAACCGACCTCGACCGGCACCGGCTCGCCGGTGAGCACCGACGCGTCGACGGCCGAGGTGCCCCGGACGACCTCGCCGTCGGTCGCGACCTTCTCTCCCGGTCGTACGACGAACTCGTCACCCACCTGCAGAGCGGTGACCGGCACCCGGACCTCCGTGCCGTCGCGCAGGACGGCCACGTCCTTCGCGCCCAGCGACATTAGTGCGCGCATCGCGGCCCCGGACGCGCGCCGGGCGCGGGCCTCAAGGTAGCGACCGACGAGCAGGAACAGCGTGACCCCGGTGGCGACCTCGAGGTAGATCTGGTCGGCATCGCCGAGAAACAGGGCGTAGAGCGACCAGCCGACGGCAGCCGTGACGCCGAGCGAGACCAGGGTGTCCATCGTGGTGCCGCCGTGCCGCAGCGCCGTGAGGGCGGCCCGGTGGAACGGCCAGGCGCCCCAGGTCACGACCGGTGCGGCCAGGGTCAGCGCCGGCCGCTGCCAGTGGTCGAACTGGAGGGCCGGGACCATCGACAGGGCCAGCACCGGCACGGTGAGGGCGGCGGTGACGAGCATCCGCTGGCGCAGCGAGGCGACGGCGGGGTCGGGGTGCTCGGCGGTGTCGTCGGTCGGGTCGGTCTCCTGCCTGGGCAGCTCGGCCGTGTAGCCGGTGCGTGCGACGGTGGCCACCAGGTCGTCGGGGGTGACACCGTCGGCGAAGGTGACCCGCGCCTTCTCGGTGGCGTAGTTGACCGTCGCGACGACGCCGTCCATCCGGTTGAGCTTCTTCTCGACCCGGGCGGCGCAGGACGCGCAGGTCATCCCGCCGATCGCGAGCTCGACCTCAGCCATCGCGCACCTCGACGGTGAACGCGGCCGTGCGCACGACGTCCCCGGCCCGGAAGTCCAGGAACAGCCGGTAGGTGCCCGCGGTGGGGAACGTCGTGGCGAACGCGATGTCCGGCCCACCCGTGTCGTCGGAGGGGGCGCCCGCCGGGTGGGTGTGCAGGTAGGCGAGGTCGCCGGTACGCAGCGCCACCAGGTGGCCGTAGGCGCCGAGGTAGGGCTGCAGAGCGGTGACCGGCTTGCCGCCCTTGCTGACCGACAGCACCAGGTCGCTCTCGCGGCCGGCGACCGGGGTGCCGTGCAGCGAGACGGTGTAGCCGTCGGTGGTGGTCGAGGTGGCGCGCGGCGCCGGCAGGTCGACGGGCTCGAGCTCGCCGGGAACCAGCAGGTCGGCGCCGAGGACCAGCTGGTGGTCCGCGCCGGTGGGCCGGAGGTCGGCCAGCACCCGGTAGACGCCGGCGTCCAGGTCCAGCGGCGCCGACCATGTCCCGTCGGCCGCGCGGGTCGGGTGCACGTGCTGGAAGGTCGAGAGGTCGCGGCGCACCACCACCAGGTGCAGGTCCTTCGTGTGGGTCTGCACGTACGACGTCTCGGCCGCGCCGTCCGGGCCTTCGATGGTGAAGCGGTAGGGCACGTCGCGGCCCGCGGGGAGGCTGGTGTCGGCCGGCCGCAGGGTCCAGCCGGAGCCGCGGATCGCCAGCCCGGAGACCGACGACGACGTGGCCGGCCTCACGTCGTACCGACCAGGGTGTAGCCGGCCTCGGCGACCGCGTCGCGGACGGCGGACCCGGCCAACGGCGCGTCGCTGACCACCCGCACGGTCGAGGTGCCGCCGACCACCAGGTCGACGCCGACGTCGCGGACGCCGGGCAACGCGGTCAGCTCGTCGGTCACCGCGCGCACGCAGTGCTCGCAGGTCATGCCGGTGACGCCGTAGGTCAGGGCGGTGCTCACGCTGCTCCTCGATTGTGGACTGGGTCTAGCTGCGGACGAGACGGGCGATGGCCTCGGAGGCCTCGCGGACCTTCTCCTCGGCCTCGGGCCCGCCGCGCTGGGCGGCCTCCACGACGCAGTGCGAGAGGTGCTCCTCGAGCAGCTCGAGGGAGAACGACTGCAGCGCCTTGGTGGCGGCCGACACCTGGGTGAGGATGTCGATGCAGTACTTGTCCTCCTCGACCATCCGCTGCAGACCGCGGACCTGGCCCTCGACCCGGCGCAGCCGCTTGAGGTGGCTGTCCTTGTGGTCGCTGTACCCGTACGTCGCCATCCATCGCCTCCGCGCCTGGTTACCCCGCAGGGGTATCCCCCACGGACCGCCACCATACCCCCCGCCCCTATCCGCGGCAACCCTCAGTGGACGCGCCGTTGACCACGTATGGCAGGCAGGTGGGTACTTTGCGAGGCGCAGGAGCCTCGCAAGGTGACGACACGCCTGCCATACGTGGTCGAACGGGAGAGCGCGGCGCGACCCTGGGTCAGGCGATGGCGCGGGCGGCTGCGGTACGGCGGCGGAGGTCCAGCGGGGACGGACGGCGGTCCAGCCGCGCGTCGATCAGGGCCACCGCCTCCTCGCACCGGCCGGCTCCGACCAGGGCGTACAAGTAGGTGTCCTCGACCACCTCGCGCTGGGCCAGGCTGCCCCCGATCGGTGTCAGCCGGCCCAGCAGCGGGCGGATCAGCCGGACCGCGTCGTCGAAGCGCTGCTCGACCACGGCGATCAGTCCGTCGCAGAGCGGGGCCACGACGCTGCGCAGCACCGGGTCGGTCGACCCGGCCGCATGGGTGCGCAGCCGGCGCAGCCGGAGGGCGTCGCCGGCAGCGGTCAGCGCGACCGCCGAGTGCATCGCGGTGAACGGCGTCTCCGGCCGCTCGAGCAGCTCGTCGCCCGCGTTCTCCAGCACGTCGGCGACCGGCAGCTCGCCGCGCCACGAGCCGGTGAGCTCGCACCGCCACAGCAGCGAGGCCGAGTCGACCAGGCCGCGTACGCCGGTGACGACCGGCGGCGCGAGCTGCTCGGCGTACCGACGCCGGACCGCCTCGGTGTCGCCGGTCGACAGCTCGTGCAGCGCCGCGTGCCAGGAGAAGTGCGCGCGATGGGTGGCCTGCCGGCCGCAGGTCGTGATCCACGGGTCCAGCCAGCGCAGGCCGGCGACGTGGGCACCGGTCTCGTAGAACACGTGGGTCCGGGCATGCACCGCGTGCCCGGCCGCGGGCTCGAGGGCCAGCACCTCCTCGGACAGCACGCCGGCCTCGTCGTAGCGCTGCTGGTCCTGCCGGACGAAGGCGAGCAGCGACCGGTGCCACCAGTGACCGGCGTACGCCGGGCCGATGCCCTCGACCAGGTCCCACGCCTCCTGCTGCACGTCGGTGACGCCGGAGAACGCGATGGTGGGCACCGCCGCGCTGACCGCGAGCACGTCCCGAGGGTGCGCGTGCACGTGCCGGACCAGGGCCGCGGCGCCGCCACCGCGGCAGTCCCGGACCCGCGCGTCGACGACAGCGACGAGGCTGCGCTCGCGGTCGGTGCCGTGCCCACGCACCGCAAAGAGCGCGGCGTCCAGCGACCGGCGTACGTCGACGGAGTCGGCCCCGCCCTCGTGGCCGAGCATCGCGAGCGCGCCGTGCGCGAGCGCGAACCCGGGGTCCAGGGCGGCGGCCTCGGTGAACGCCTCGGCCGCGCCGGACTGCACCCGCATCACGGCGTCCAGCCCGCGGTTGAACGCGGCCGCCGCCTCGGGCGTGGTCGTCAGCGGCAGACCCATCACGTCGCGGGCCTGGCGCGGCGCGCGCGGCACCGCCGGCGCGAACAGCTCGGCGGCCACCGACGCCGCGACGGCTGCGGCTTGGGCCCGGATCTCCGGCACGGCGGTGGTCTCGAACAGCTCGCCGCGCCGCATCGCACCGAGGGTCCAGACCGGTGCGTCGTGCGCCCCGGACGCGTCGAGCACCCGGCCGCCGTGGGTGCGCAGCCCCAGACCCAACGGACCCGGTACGGCGGTACCGCCCGCCAGCAGGTCGTCGATCAAGGGGTCGGCCACCCGGCGTACGTCACCCTGCGGGCCGGTGCAGTTGACCACCGCGCCGACAGTGAGGCGGCGGCCCGAGGCGAGGACGACGACCAGGCCGTCCTCGCTCTCCTCGGCAGCGAGCACCTCGTCGGAGCCGACCCGGAGGGAGTCGTCGGCGCGCATCCGAGCCACCGCGGCCGCGGTGCTGGGCGGCATCCGGTGCCGGTGGAGGTCCCACCAGGCCGCGTCGGTGCTGAGGAAGTCGGCGCGCTCGTCCGGGCCGAGGCAGGACCAGAGGGCCGCCGTCAGCGGGCGCAGGGTGTCGAAGGCGGGGCGCCAGTCACCGGTCTCGCGGACGGCGGCGACCACGGTGTCGCGGACGAGGGTGCGCAGGTCGTCGAGGTCGGCCGGGGTGCGACCGGCCGCAACGCCAGCCAGCTGGGCGCTCGGTGCGGGTGTCGGCGGCTTGGTCCGGGTCGTGTGCGCGGCGGGGACCCGACCGCGGCGGGACACGGCATGCAGCGTGCGGCCGGGACGGGCGAGGCTGAGCGCGACGTCGACCATGGTGAGACCGGTGCCGACGAGCAGCACGTCGCCGTCGACCGTGGCGAGCTGCTCGAGCGCACCGGGCGCCCAGGGGTCGGCGACGAATCGGTCCGAGGTGGCCAGCGCGGCGGGCGCCCAGGCCGTGCCGGGCGCGAAGATGCCCGGCGCGAGCACCATCGCGTCCGCCGTCAGGACGCTGCCGTCGGCGAGGGCGAGGTGCACGCCGCCGGGCACCGGGCGGGCGTGTCGGACGCGTTGACATCGGTGCTCGAGAGTGACCGCCGGGGCGTTGCGCAGTGCCTCGGCCAGGGTGTCCTGCAGGTAGCGGCCGTAGTCGGCACGCGGGACGAAGTCGGCGGGAGTGGCGTCGGCGTGCCCGTGCCCGCGCAGCCAGTCCACGAGATGGCCGGGGTCGTCCGGCAGCGCGCTCATGCCGCCGGCCGGGACGTTGAGGAGGTGCCGGCGGTCGGTGGTGGCGTAGGCGACCCCGCGTCCGGGCTCGGGTTGAGGGTCGACCAGGAGGAGGTCCAGCGCTCGGTCGGCCCGCGCGGCGCGGTCGACCAGGTGGATCGCGGTCAGCGTGCCGGCCGCGCCGGCACCGACGACGGCGACGACCGGGCGCCCGGGGCGGCGGTCACCGGACCCGGTGGGGCCCTGACCGGCGTACCCCTGCAGTCCGCGCCTCATGAGCACCTCCTGTAGTGGGGTTTGTCCACTGTGTTAGTAGACTACACATGATCAAGCCCGCGAGCGACTCCTCGGCGTGTCACCGGGGCCTTGCCGCGATGAACCCACGCCTACCGCGGTGAATTCAGCGCGGTCGACCACCAACGATCACGGAACCGTGATCATTTCGCGGACGGCGGGCACCATCAGCGGGTCCGGGACGACCGGTCCCCCGCGGTCTGCAGGACGAACCACACGGTCTTGCCGCCCCGGTAGGTCGTGGTCCCCCAGGTGTCGGCGAGATCCTCGACCAGCGCCAGGCCGCGGCCACCGGGGCGGTCGTGGCTGTGCGCGCGAGGGCTGAGCATAGGTGACTCGGGCAGCCGGTCGGCGACGCAGACCAGCGCTCGGTCACCGTCCACGAGCACGCCCAGCTGGACCGGCGTACGGGCATGCAGGATCGCGTTCGTCACCAGCTCGCTGGTGAGCAGCAGCGCGATGTCGCGGGCGTCACCGTCGAAACCCGCCATGCTCTCGCGGACCAGCGATCGGGCCAGGCCGACCGAGGCCGGCACCGGGTCCAGGTCCGCCTGACGCTCGATAGCGACCGCCGACGGCGCGAGGGCCGGGTGCTCGCGCAGCACCGGCTCACAGCACACATGCATCCCCTTTGTCGGCTTCCACACCGACCCGCTACCCCGACCCGGCCCCGCTCACGCGTCCAGGCACCCGTCCGGCGGTATCACGAGGGCATCGGGTGGTAGCGTCGGCCGGGAAGAAGGCACCACAACCTGAACCACAGGGGAGCGCTGACGCGCTGAGAGTGCGGGCCCGCCCGCAGACCCTCCAACCTGATCTGGGTAATGCCAGCGCAGGGAGTCGGTTACCCACCTGTGTCGTCCGTCCGCGCCGCGAGCGCGTGCGGCGGCGCGGGTGCTCAGAGCACGGCCGCCCCGTCCACCACGGACAGGAGCGCGAGCATGACCACCACCACCGATCGCACCGAGGCGGCCACCGACCAGGCGTCGGCCCGCTGGCGCACCGTCGACATCGTCGTCGCCTCGGCCCTCGGCGTCGCCTTCGGGGTGGGCTTGTGGGGCGGGAAAACGCGGTGGAACGGGGGGGGAGGGGCCTTCGCCGGCTTCCCGCCCGGCCGCGCCTTCCTCTACGGCATGTGGATGGTGCCCGCGGTGCTCGGCCCGCTGGTGATCCGCAAGCGCGGGGCCGCCGTCTACGTCGAGCTGGTGGCCTCGGTCGTGTCGGCGCTGCTCGGATCGCCCTGGGGCCTGTACGTCGTGGCGTACGGCCTGATCCAGGGCGCTGCCGGCGAGCTCGTCTTCGCCCTGACGCTGTACCGCTCCTGGCGGCTGCCGACGGCCGTCCTGGCCGGCGCCGCGGCCGGTGCCGCGGCGGCGCTGATGGACCTGGCCTTCTACTACCCGGACTGGTCCGGGGCCTGGCAGCTGACCTACGGCGTGCTCGTCGTCGTCAGCGCCGCGGTCGTCGCCGGCGGCGGCTCGTGGCTGCTGGTGCGCGCTCTGGCCCGCACCGGGGTCCTGTCACCGTTCCCGTCCGGCGCCGACCAGGCCCGGGTCTGACCGGTCCGACCCCTCGAGTGGACGCCGACGCACCACTCGCGCGGCGTGTCTGGTGAGCACGCGTCCACTCGATCTTGAGGCGGCCGGCCAGGCCATCGCGCCGGTCGCCGTCGACGTCCGCGGCTGGGGCTGGCGGCACGGCGGCCGGCGGGCCTGGGCGCTGCGCGGGGTCGACCTGCGGGTCGAGCCCGGCGAGCGGGTGCTGCTGCTCGGGCCGTCCGGCGCCGGCAAGAGCACCCTGCTGGCCGCGCTGGCGGGGCTGCTCGACCCCTCCGACGCGGGCGAGCAGGAGGGTGCGGTTCTCCTCGACGGCCGACCCGCCCGCGAGGCCCGGGCCCGCGCCGGGCTGGTGCTGCAGGACCCCGAGTCCGCGCTGGTGATGGGCCGGGCCGGCGACGACGTCGCCTTCGGCCTGGAGAACCGCGGCGTCGCACCGGCCGAGATCTGGACCCGGGTCGACGAGGCGCTGGCCGCGGTGGGCTTCCCCTACGGGCGCGACGCCGCGACCAGCGCGCTGTCCGGCGGCGAGCAGCAGCGGCTGGCGCTGGCCGGCATCGTCGCGCTGCGCCCCGGGCTGCTGCTGCTCGACGAGGTGACCGCCAACCTCGACCCGGCCGGCGTCGCACTGGTCCGGGCCGTGCTCGCCGACGTGCTGGCGTCCTCTGGAGCCACGGCGGTGATCGTCGAGCACCGGGTCGAGCAGGTCGTCGGCCTGGCCACCCGCGCGGTCGTGGTGGAGCCGGGCGGCGGCGTGGTCGCTGACGGCTCCCCCGACGAGGTCTTCGGCAGCCAGGGCGCCGGACTGGCCGCGGCGGGTGTGTGGGTGCCGGGCCGGCATCCCGCCGTACGACGGGCAGCGACCGCCCCGCCGGGTCCGGACCTGGTCCGGGGCCAGGGCGTGCGGTTCCGCTACCCGGGTGCCGGCCGGGAGGCGCTGGCGCCGACCGACCTGGACCTGCGGGCCGGCACCGCGGTGGCGCTGACCGGGCCCAACGGCGCCGGCAAGTCGACCCTGGCGCTGGCGATGGCCGGGCTGCTCCGGCCGACCGGCGGCGAGGTGCGGGCCGAGCCCGCGCTGGACCCGCCGCAGCCGCCGCGGCCGATGTGGCGCTGGCGCGGCCGGGACCTGGTCAGCCGGGTGGGCACGGTGTTCCAGGACCCCGAGCACCAGATCGTGACCGCCACGGTGCGCGACGAGCTCACGATCGGGCCGCGGCGGGCCGGGGCGACCGAGGCGGCGGCCGGGGCCCGCGCCGACGAACTGCTGGAGCGGCTCGGCCTGGCCCGGCTCGCCGGCACCAACCCGTACACCTTGTCCGGCGGCGAGAAGCGGCGGCTGTCGGTCGCCACCGCGATCGCCGCCTCGCCACGCGTCGTGGTCGCCGACGAGCCGACCTTCGGGCAGGACTCCCGGACCTGGGCCGAGCTGGTCGAGCTGCTCGCTGACCTCCGGGACGCCGGCTGCGGGCTGCTGCTGGTCACCCACGACGAGGC
>JAVEDA010000204.1 GCA_030841195.1 Actinomycetota bacterium
CGACCGTGCGCCGGATCTCGTCGATGTCGCTGAAGTCGATCTGCGGGTCGACGCCCTGGGAGAACAGGTTGAGACCCAGCGTCACCAGGCAGACGTTGCCGGTGCGCTCGCCGTTGCCGAAGAGGCATCCCTCGATCCGGTCGGCACCGGCCAGGCGACCCAGCTCGGCCGCGGCGACCGCCGTACCTCTGTCGTTGTGGGGGTGCAGCGACAGCACGACCGCGTCACGGTGCGCCAGGTTGCGGTGCATCCACTCGATCGAGTCGGCGTAGACGTTCGGGGTGGCCATCTCGACGGTGGCCGGCAGGTTCACGATGCTCTTGCGGTCCGGCGTCGGCTGCCACACGTCGTTGACCGCGTTGCACACCTCGACCGCGAACTCCAGCTCGGTCCCGGTGTAGGACTCCGGCGAGTACTCGAACAGGACGACGGACTCCGGTGTGTCGTTCTCGTGCTTCTCCCCCAGCTTGCGGCACAGCCGCGCGCCCTGCACGGCGATGTCCGTGATGCCTTCCTTCGGCAGCCCGAAGACCACCCGGCGCTGCAGGGTCGACGTCGAGTTGTAGAGGTGCATGATCGCCTGCTTCGCGCCGCGGATCGACTCGAAGGTGCGCTCGATCAGCGCGTCCCGCGCCTGGGTGAGCACCTGGATGACCACGTCGTCCGGGATCAGGTCTTCCTCGATCAGCTGGCGGACGAAGTCGAAGTCGGTCTGGCTGGCCGCCGGGAAGCCGACCTCGATCTCCTTGTAACCCATCCGGACCAGCAGCTCGAACATCCGCCGCTTGCGGGCCGGGCTCATCGGGTCGATCAGGGCCTGGTTGCCGTCGCGCAGGTCGACCGCGCACCAGCGCGGCGCCTCGGTCGCTACCCGGGTCGGCCAGGTGCGGTCGTCCAGGCCGACGGGCGTGAACGGTGGGTATCGGTGGATCGGCATGCCCGACGGCTGCTGCGCGTTGCGGGCGTCATACGGGGTTGCGGTCATCAGGGCCACTCTCGGGTTCTCGCTGGGGCGACCGGGGCAGACAGGCACTCCGCGGCGAGGGAACCGGCCTCTAGGAGAGTGCCTCGCCGCGGCAGCCGAGAAGGAGCAGGCCGAGCCGCATGCCCGTGAGCGTACGCCGGTGGGCACCGGCGCGTCTGCCTCACCGGCGTACCGAGTCCGCATCCTGGACCGGCGCCAAATCGCTGGCGCCGGCCACCGCCGGGGCCCACGCTGGCGGCATGGGCACTGACGGGGACCGGATCGAGCGGGTCGATGTCGCCGACGACGAGGCGATGAACACGTCGTACGCGATCCTGCATGCCGCCTATACCGAAGAGCACCCGGACGATCCGCTGCCGACCGCTCCCGAGGTCATCGCCATGGCCCGGGCGACGGAGAAGAGCCAGCGGCTGGAGTTCTGGCTGATGCACGACGGCGGGACGGCGGTCGGCACCTACCGGCTGGACCTGCCGATGCTGGACAACCTGGACTTCGTCGAGCTGGCCCTCTGCGTCGACCCGCCGCACCAGCACCGCGGTCACGGCCGGGCCCTGCTGGCGCACGCCACCGACCGGATCGCCGAGCTCGGCCGCCACCAGGTGGCGGTGGGCGTCAACGAGCCGGTCGACGGGCCGCCGAACCGGGCGATGCGCTTCGCCGCCGCCTGCGGTGCGAGCCGCTCACTCGGTGAGGTGCGACGCGCCCTGGACCTGACCGCGCTGGACACCGACCACCTCGCGATCCTGCGGGGGGAGGCGGAGAAGGCATCGATCGGCTACGAGCTGGTGTCCTGGACCAACCCGTGTCCGGACGATCTGGTGGACGACTTCGCCGCCCTGTACGCCCGGATGAGCACCGACGCGCCGCTCGGCGATCTGGACATCGAGCCCGAGCTCTGGGACTCCGACCGGGTCCGCGAGCGCGAGGCCACCATCGAGGACCAGGGCCGCAGGCAGATGGTGACAGCTGCGCGGGTCGGCACGGACGGCCCGCTCGTCGCGTTTACCGACGTGGTCACCACCCGGCACGACCCGGTGAACGCGTTCCAGTGGTCCACCCTCGTGGTCAAGGAGCACCGGGGGCACCGGCTCGGCACCCTGGTCAAGCTGGCCAACCTGGAGCGACTGGTGACCGAGGCCCCGCAGGCCCGACGGCTGCACACCTGGAACGCCGACGTGAACAGCTACATGATCTCCATCAACGAGGCCATCGGGTTCGTGGTCGCCCAGCGCGAGTCGGTCTGGCGGCTGGACCTCCCGCGCGACCCCGAGGAGGCGCCGTGACGACCGCCACGCTGTCCTGCACCCGGGTGGAGACGGACGACGAGGCCGCGCTGCGCGCGTCGTACGACCTGCGCCGGCAGGTGGAGGAGCATGACCTACCGGGCGACCCCGAGGTCGGCTGGAGCCGGCACGTCGGCCAGCTGCGCCATCCGTGGCCAGGCCTCGAGGTCCGAGCATTTCTGGCTCACCAGGACGGCGTGCTGGTCGGCTGGTTCGCGGTCACGCTGCCGCTGACCGAGAACCGGGACGCCGCCTACCTCGAGCTTCAGGTGCACCCCGCCCACCGGCGCCGGGGTGTCGGCCGGGCCCTGCTGGCCGAGGTCCGGGTCCGGGTGCTCGAGCTGGGCCGCAGCCGGGTGATCGCCGGGGCCACCGGGCCGGGCGCCGAGGCGTTTGCCGCGGGGCGGGGGGCCCGCGCGGTGCTGGCCGACACCCAGCGCCGGCTGGAACTCACGACGCTGGAGACCGACCGCCTGGAGGCGCTGTGGGCCGAGGCGACGGCGCACTCGACGGGCTACTCGCTGCTGCAGTGGGTGGGCGCCACCCCAGAAGAGCACCTCGAGGCGGTCGCGGCGCTGGAGAGCCGGATGACCACGGACGCCCCGATGGACGACCTGAAGTGGGAGCAGGTGGTCTTCGACGCCGACCGCTACCGCGCCCACGACGCCGTGATGGTCGCGCGGCGCAACCGCGCCTACACCAGCGCCGCCCAGCACGACGCCAGCGGTGTTGTGGTGGGGACGACCACCCTGGTCGTGGCCGACGGCGTCGACGACTCGGCCGGACAGTTCCAGACCATCGTGGAGCCGGCCCACCGGGGGCACCGGCTCGGTCTGCTGCTCAAGGTCGCCAACCTGCGCTACCTGCAGCTGCACGAGCCCGCCGTGACCACGGTCGACACCTGGAACGCGGACTCCAACGCTCCGATGCTGAAGGTCAACGTCGACATGGGCTTCCAGCCGGTGCGGCAGTGGGCCGAGTGGGAGCTGGTCCTCTAATCCGCGGTCACGGTGCGTCCCACGGGCCGTGCGCCGCGACGGCATAGCGCCCCGACTCGAGCCGGACCCGCTCCAGGTCGTCGCCGCCGCACGGGCAGTCGGTCCGGTGCGGCCAGCTGGCGTCGATGTCGAGGCGGAACCAGATCTGCTTGCCGCCGGCGACGGGCGCCACACCCCACTCCAGCGCGACGAGGTCGACCAACCGCAGGCCGCGGCCGCCCTCGGCCCGCCAGGTGCGGGACCGCTGCTCGGGCAGGTCGGTCGAGCGGTCACCCACGCCGATCTCGGCCACCCCCTCGGCCACCGCGACGGTCACCGTCACGTCCCCCCGGGCGTGCAGCACCGCGTTGGTCACCAGCTCGCTGGTCAGCAGCTCGGCGTCGGAGACCAGGGACTCGAGGTCCCAGCGACGGAGCTGCTGGGTGACGAACCCGCGCGCTTCGGCGACGGCCGCGATCGTCCCTCCGAACTCCTGGCTGGCGACCCGGCACATCTGACGGCGCTCCCCACCGGGGCTCGCTGCTGAACCCCACGAGGGCCCTCCTGCCCAGGCCGCCGCGATTCACTCCCGCCGAGCGGGGTGCCGAGCGGGCTCAGAAGCCGAGCTTGCGGAGCTGGCGCGGGTCGCGCTGCCAGTCCTTGGCCACGGTGACGTGCAGGTCGAGGTGGACCGGCGTGCCGAGCAGGGCCTCGATCTGGGCCCGGGCCCGGATGCCGATGTCGCGCAGCCGGCTGCCCTGCGGACCGATCACGATGCCCTTCTGGCTGTCCCGCTCGACGTACAGGAAAGCGTGCACGTCGAGCAGCGGCCGCTCGGGCGGCCGGTCCTCACGCGGCAGCATCTCCTCCACCACGACGGCGATCGAGTGCGGCAGCTCGTCGCGGACCCCTTCGAGCGCGGCCTCGCGGATCAGCTCGGCCACGAGCACCAGCTCGGGCGCATCGGTGAGCTCGCCGTCGGGGTAGAGCTGCGGTGACTCCGGCATCAGGGCAGCAAGCAGCTCGGTCAGCAGGTCGACCTGCTCTCCCGCCACGGCCGACACCGGCACCACCTCGGCCCAGTCGATGCCCTCGTCCCGGCCGAGCGCGGCCGCGGCCATCAGTGCCTCCGCCACCCGGTCGCGCCCGACCCGGTCGGTCTTGGTGACCACCGCGACCTTCGGCACCCGCCCGAGCGCCGCGAGCTCCTTTGCGATGAAGCGGTCGCCCGGCCCGATCTTCTCGTCGGCAGGCAGGCACAGGCCGACGACGTCGACCTGGGCCCAGGCCGCGCGGACCTCGTCGTTGAGCCGCTCCCCCAGGAGGGTGCGCGGACGGTGCAGGCCAGGGGTGTCGAGCAGCACCAGCTGGTAGTCGGGTCGCGTGACGATGCCTCGCACCACCCGGCGGGTGGTCTGCGGCTTGCTCGAGGTGATGACGACCTTCTCGCCGACCAGCGCGTTGGTCAGGGTCGACTTGCCGGCGTTCGGCCTCCCCACGAAGGCGACGAAGCCGGACCGGTGCTCCGCACTCACGGGCTCACCGCGGGGTCCGCCAGGGCGCCGGTCTCCTGCTCGAGGCGGAGCCGGCGTGCGCCGGCCAGGTGGGTTGACACGGCGTTGATGACGGCCGTCAGCGGCACCGCGATCAGCGCACCGAAGATTCCTGCCACCTCCGCGCCGACCGCGATGACCACGACGATCGCCAACGGATGCACCCGCACCAGCCGGCCCATGAGGAACGGCTGCAGCACATGACCTTCGAGCTGCTGCACCGCGACTACGCCGGCGAGCATGATCAGCGCTGTGACGGGGCCGACAGCCACGAGGGCGACGGCGACAGCCGCGATGCCGCTGATCGCGGCGCCGACGACCGGGATGAAGGCACCCAGGAAGACGAGGACCGCCAGTGGCGCGACCAGGGGGAGGCCGAGGATCCACGCGATCAGCGCGATGCCCAAGGCATCGGTGGCGGCGATGACCACGGTGCCGCGCACGTAGGCGGTGAGCACGGCCCAGGCCCGCTCCCCGCTGCCGTGCACCCGGTCCCGGGCCGGCTCGGGGAACAGGGACACCAGCCAGCGCCAGATGCCGCGGCCGTCGTAGGTGAAGAAGATCGTCGAGAACAGCGTGATGAACAGGCCGGCGAGCAGGTGCCCCGCCGTGGTCGCCGCGCCGGCGACGGTGCCGCCGAGGTTGCCCGAGGTGCTGGAGCTCACGCCCTCGCGGACCCGGTTGAAGAAGTCGTTGAGCTGCTGGCGGCTCAGCCCGAGGTCGGACAGGTACTTCTCGAGCTTGACCGTGCTGTCGTCGAAGGACGACCGCAGGTCGCCGAAGCCGGAGGAGAACTGCTGGGCCACCAGGGTCACCAGCGCGGCGATCACCGCGAAGCCGAGCAGGATCGTGATGAGCGTCGCGAGGCTGCGCGGCAGCCCCCAGCCCTGCAGGCGATCAGCGATCGGCGAGGCGATCGCCGACAGCAGGAGGCCGATGATGACCGGGACCAGCACCACGGACAGCAGCCCGAAGACGCGCAGGAACACGTATACAGCGGCGACAACAAGCAGGAAGCGCCAGGACCAGGCCGCACTGAATCGCAGGACGTAGGGCACGTCGACGCCGTCGAACGGCTGCGGCTCGTGGTGCGGTGTCGCCGGGACGGCCGGGGCGGCGGGAGGGCGACGCAGTCGGCGGATCATGGCCCGACGGTAGCCGTCACGCGGGGCGCAGGGTGCCGTCGGGCGCCGCGAGCAGCACGATCTCGACACCGAGGCCGTCCAGCAGCAGCCGGTCGGCGTCGATGAGCCCGTCGCCGTCGCCGAGTACACAGGCAGCGACCACGTGGTCCGAGCCACTGGAGACCGCAGCCGCGACCGCGGCCTGCAGGGCGGTCAGCCGCAGCGACGGCAGGTCCACGGAGCCGGCCGCGTAGGTGCGGCCGATGTCGTCGCGCAGCGCGGCCCCCTCGGCGCCGCCCACGCGGGCCCGCGCGGCCCGGGCCAGGGTCACCAGCTTGGCGTCCTCGGGCGGGAGGGCGGCGCCGTCAGGCGTCGCGGACATCGGCGGCCTCCAGCGCCACGTCGTCCGACTCGGCGGCAGCCCGGCGTACCAACACTGTGCCGATCCGGTTCCGCCGGCCCTGTGCGCTCTCGGCGGTGAGCTCGATGCCGTGCAGCCACACCTGCGCCCCGGGGATCGGGACCCGGCCCAAGTGCTTGGCGAGCAGGCCGCCGACCGTGTCGACGTCGTCGTCCTCGAGCTCGACGTCGAGGCGTTCGGACAGCTCGTCGAGGTGCAGCCGGGCGCTCACCCGCAGGGAACCGTCGGGCAGCTCGTCGACGAGCGGTGCCTCCACGTCGTACTCGTCGGTGATCTCGCCGACGATCTCCTCCAGGACGTCCTCGATGGTGACCAACCCGGCGGTGCCGCCGTACTCGTCCACCACGATCGCCACGTGTGTCTGCTGGGCCTGCATCTCGCGGAGCAGCTCGTCGACCGGCTTGCTCTCCGGCACGAAGATGGCCGGGCGCATGACCGAGTCGACCCGCTCGATCGACTCGCCCTCGCGGTGCACGTAGGTGCGACGCACCAGGTCCTTGAGGTAAGCCACCCCGACAACGTCGTCGGTACCCTCGCCGATCACCGGGATGCGACTGAAGCCGCTGCGCAGAGCGAGCGACAGAGCCTGGCGCAGCGTCTTGGTCCGCTCGATGAAGACGACGTCGGTACGCGGCACCATCACCTCGCGGACGATCGTGTCGCCGAGCTCGAAGACCGAGTGGATCATCACCCGCTCGCGGTCCTCGATGAGCTGGTTCTCCTCCGCGAGGTCGACCAGCTCGCGCAGCTCCGCCTCGGACGCGAACGGTCCCTCGCTGAAGCCCTTGCCGGGAGTGAGCGCGTTGCCGACCAGGATCAGCAGCTGCGGCAGCGGACCGAGCACTCGGGCCAGCGGGTGCACGAACCTGGCCGCCGCGAGCGCCACCGGCGCCGGGTGCTGACGGCCGAGGGTGCGCGGGGAGACTCCGATCGCGATGTAGGACACCAGCACCATCGAGGCGGACGCGACGAGCACCGCTTGCCACCGGGTGTCGAAGATGTCGAGCGCCGCGACGGTCACCAGCACCGTGGCGACCAGCTCGGCCGTGACCCGCAGCAGGGTCAGCAGGTTGAGGTAGCGGGCCGGGTCCTCGAGCACCTGTTGCAGGCGGTTCGCTCCCCGGCGTCCCTCCTTGACAAGATCCTCGGCGGCGACGCGGGAGACCCGCGAGAGCGCGGCCTCGGCTCCGGCGAGGAGCCCCGCGACGATCACCAGCAGGACGGCGAGGAAGAGCAGGTACGCGGTCACTTGGCGCTCCCCCGGCTGGCGTCGGCCCAGCCGCGCAGCAGCTCGGTCTGCAGCCCGAACATCTCGCGCTCCTCGTCCGGCTCGGCGTGGTCGTAGCCGAGCAGGTGCAGGATGCCGTGAGTCGTCAGGAGGTCGAGCTCGTCGGCTGCCGGGTGCCCGGCTGCCGCGGCCTGCTTCGCGGCCACGGCGGGGCACAGGACGACGTCACCGAGCAGGCCGGGCTCCGGGTCCTCGTCGTCGATGCCGGGGCGCAGCTCGTCCATCGGGAACGACAGGACGTCGGTCGGCCCCTCCTCGTCCATCCACTGCTGGTGCAGGGAGGACATGGTGGCGACGTCGACCGCGAGCACCGACAGCTCGGCCTGCGGGTGCACCCGAAGCCGGTCGAGCACGAACCTGGCCAACGCGGCGACCCGCTCGGCGTCGATGCCCTCACCGGACTCGTCGTTGACCTCGATGCTCACGGCGGTCACCGTCGGCGGCGGCCGGAGCCGCCGGAGCCGCTGCGCGGGCCGGAACCTCGGCCCGACTGCTCCTCCTGGTCGGCGTCCCAGCGGCCGTAGGCCTCCACGATGTCGCTCACGAGCCGGTGCCGGACCACGTCCTGCGAGGTGAGTCGGCAGAACTCGACGTCCTGGGTGCGGTCCAGGATCTCCTGCACGACCCGCAGCCCGCTGGACGTGCCGCCCGGGAGGTCGACCTGCGTGACGTCGCCGGTGACCACCATCTTCGAGCCGAAGCCGAGCCGGGTGAGGAACATCTTCATCTGCTCCGGCGAGGTGTTCTGTGCCTCGTCCAGGATGATGAACGCGTCATTGAGGCTGTTGTGCGTGACCAGGAAGTCGGTCGTGACGTAGAGGGAGTCTTCGGCCCCGACCGCGATGCACACGCACTCGGCCTCACCGGCCGGCTCGATGCTGTCGATGAACCTCATCGGCCGGCCGCCGCCAGCCGCGTCGTAGAGCGCCTTCTTGCGCGCGAGCCGGAAGGGCTCGAGCCCGGCCGGCAGCCGGATGTCGAGGATGTATGCGTCCAGCCGGTGGTGAACCGGTCGGCCATTGGCGAGTCCAGGCTTGCGTCCCTCGGCCGGGCGCGTCCGCACGTAGGCGACACCGCCCAGGGACTGCACGAGCCAGACCACATTGTCCCGGAGGTCCGGCGAGCAGGTTGTGTACTGGATGCGGCAGGTGCGGCCCGGCTGGGTGACCGGCCCACCGTCGGTGTCCAACAGACCCTGCAGAAGGGCGAGCCGCGCGGCGGACGTGTTCAACATGTACTCGGGCGGGATGAACTTGGTCCCGGCCTTGTGGCCGAACAGCTCAAGCGCGCGGACTGCCGCCGTGACCGGATGCGAATCGGTGCGACCCCCAACGGTGGCAAGGTGCTTCAGCGTGTATTGCGTGCGCACGCGATGTCTGACCTCGATACCAGGCACAGCGCTTTGCAAAGCGAGCGCCAGCTCCGGGTCACCGGTGGAAAAGCTGGGAGGACTGACCGACATGCACCCGTCACCCAGGAGCAACCCCAGCGCATAGGGGTCCAGGGGAGGGTCGACCTCAGGGAACTCGACGGGACGGACCATCGGCAGCTCGAGGTCGCGGTAGTGCGCGTGCCGGAGCTTCCCGATCATGTCCTGTGTCTCGACAACGCGGCCCGCCCGACCGTTGCGCTTGTCGTGCCGAGTCGTCACGAACCACAGGTGTTCCGCACACGCGAGGGTCGACGCACCATCTTGCGTCGTGACCCGGTATACCTCTCGGCGTCCTTGCGGGTAGACACCGAGGACGGGAGTCGGAAAACCGTCCGACCCATAGACCCAGTCGCCGACTGTCAGCTCACCGATCGGCCGGAATCCGTCCGGTGTGAGAACCGGGGTGTCGATCGGTTGCGAGCGGCCACGCATATACGCCAGCGGCGCGACCTCGATGGTCCCCGCGG